>CANCQX010000134.1 GCA_947380375.1 Flavobacteriales bacterium | reverse complement strand
TTTTCATCATCAAGGTTTGCACCATTCCTAGAAAAATTTTTGTATTTTTTATCAAGTAGAGTAGCTTGTTCAGTAGTTAAGTTTAATTCATTTTTTTTATCGTAAACCGCTTTAATTCTCAAAAATAAGTTGTTATTTAAAGTGATGTCATTACCGAATTCTGAAAGTAGCGGTGAAACTTCTTGAGCAATTTTTTGAATCTCAGTATTTGTTTCAGCAGAATTTAGATTAAAGAAAATACTTGAAACTCTATCTAATTGTTCTCCAGAATATTCTAATACTTCTATTGTATTTTCAAAAGTAGGAAGATTTTCATTTGATGTTATTGCTTCAATTTCTTTTTTTGTTTCTTCAATAAGAAAATTGAACGCAGGTAAAAAGTGCTCGTTTTTAATTTTTGAAAATGGAGCTAAATCGAATTTTTGAAGAAGTGGATTATTGTTTTCTGTCATTTTATTGTTTTTTTTAAAGTTTGTAAAACCAAGAACACATTGGTATTGGCGTTGAATTTAATTCTTTTCCATGCACATTTATAACACCAGCAAGTGATATTTGGAAGGCTTTGTTTTCTACTTTTTGAAAACGCATCCCTGGCATAATAAAAAATGCAATATTAGTTATTTTTTTATTTTCAGTATGATCTATGTAATTATAATAAGTATTTCCAAAACCATCAATCAGTTTTATTTCTTCAGGAGTAATTACATCTTCATTTTTTCTAGTGTATGAAAACATTGAGTCAAAAATAAAACTTGTACGTTTCCCGATCTTTTTAATTCCTGCAATTGATAATAAAGGACCACCTCTATAGCTTAATGCTTTTGAAAAATTATTGATAAACCCAAATCCAACTGAAAAACTAATGTTACTCATTCTGTTTCCGTAAGTTGTTGTAAACCAATTTAAATTTCCAAAACCAGCTCCTTGTAATAAATAACCCGAACTTCCAATAATACATCCTAATGCAAAATTAGTTTTCTTAAATTTAGAGGGTAAAGTGTATTTTGCTGCTAAAGCTAAAGGGCTTCCAATCCAAGTTGTCATTATTCCCAAGGAAAATTTATTGGTAAGGGCAAAATGTATTTCAGGTCCATATAAATTAATCATAGAATAGTTTACATTTTTTTTAATAGCAAATGCATTTGATGTAAATGCATACCTAGTAGTAAAAGGACTTTCTAAAATATAGTCTCCATCTATTACAATATTATCTTCACTTTTAAATTCTTTTATTTCTTTAATTTGTGATTTACTTAAATATATTTTCCCGATTTTTTCAGTCGATAATAATAATTCTCTTCCATCATCACTAATAATTTCACCAACCATCTGTTCTCCATTATATAAAAGTACGATTGATAATTTTTTTGTTTGAATAGTTTTAACTGAATCTGTAGGAGTTTGACTAAAAGACAATAAACTACTTAAAAGAAAAAAACTTATAATTACAATTCTGATCATAACACATTTATTTGATTGATTTTGAATAAATTTCACAACAAATTTATAAAATTAAAGCAAGATTTTTATTTGATAGATGTCATCAAAAATAATTACAATTTATGATGTGTTTTCTAATTTATTGAAAGGGGTTAAATTGAAAACTTAATTTATTATTCATAGTTTTGAAGTTTGAATTTGGTCTAATTTTTTATTTATGAGTTTTAGAATAATTCTTGTAGGATTTATGGGAGCAGGTAAAACTACATTAGGAAAACAACTATCCGAAAAATTATCTATTCCATTTATTGATACAGATCAAGAAATTGAAAAAAAGATGGATAAAACCATTGTTCAATTATTTGAAGAGCTTGGTGAAAGTAAGTTTAGGATTTTAGAATCTGATTTTATTCGTGAATTATCAAAAACTTCTAGTTTTGTTTTAGCTACTGGTGGAGGACTACCCTGTTTTTTTTATAATATGCTTTTTTTTAATGAGTTAGGTATTACTATTTATTTAAAAACTTCAAATGAAATCCTTGCTGATAGAATTTTAAATGATAATAATAGACCTTTAATTAAAGGGAAAAACAGAGAGGAACTAAATGATTTTATTACTTCAAGCCTTCTTGAAAGAGAATGTTTTTACGAAAAATCTCGGTTTATTTTAAATGAAAGTCAACATAATATTGATTCAATTCTTCAAATAATTAATCAATAAAATTCAAAATTTTAACTATTTTACTATGGAAGAATATTTAAAGGAGACCTTTTTTTTAAATTATAATCATTCTAATTTTGATAATCTTTTAAAAAAAATAGATAGTTCAAGATCCAAAAAAGAAATTGCAATAGAACTCTATTATTTAATTAGAGATTCGTATGCATATAATCCCTATCATTTAGATTTGAGGTTTGAAGGCTTAAAAGCGAGTAATATTATTTCAAAAAAAAGAGCTTGGTGTGTTGAAAAATCTATCCTTTTAGCGGCTTGTGCTCGAAGATTCAATATTCCTTCTAAATTAGGTTATGCGATAGTTGTAAATCATATTGGAGTTGAAAAATTGATTCATTTTTTGAGAAGAAGTGAAATTGTTTTTCATGGATATGTAGAATTGTTTATAGAAGGTAAATGGGTGAAATGTACTCCTTCTTTCGATAAAAAAATATGTAGAATTGCTAATGTTCAGCCTTTAAATTGGGACGGAGAAAACGATTCGATGTTTCAAGAATATGAAAAAGAAAATAGGTTTATGGAATATGTTCACAATTATGGAAGTTTTAGTGATGTCCCAATTGAATTAATGAATTCAGAAATGAAAAATTATTACCCTCATTTATTTGAAAATAAGTTTATTACAAACGATTTTTCATTTTATCATATTTAAATTCAGCTAACATATATTAAAAGTATTTTTGTGACAAAATAGCAGTTTAAGTCAAATGGCACGACAATTGAAAAGTAATCTTGTCAATCTTTAAGAATAGATTAATAGCTTAATTAAACAAATTAGCTTTTAAACTTAACTGACATATTGACGTTAAAAAATAAAACAAGAATATGAGTGATATATTTGATAATACAATCTTTCAATTAAATGGTTCTAGAGAATCTGAAGCTGAATTTATACCATTAATCACAGCAGAAGAGGAGGAAAATATGAATAATCAAGTTTATCCTGATGAACTTCCAATCTTGCCTTTAAGAAATAATGTTTTATTTCCTGGGGTTGTTATTCCTATTACTGTTGGACGAGATAAATCTATAAAACTTATTCAAGATGCTAATAAAGGATCTAAAATAATTGGTGTGGTTTCTCAAAAAAATCAAGAAGAGGAATCTCCTGAATTTTCAGATTTATATTCAATTGGGACTGTTGCTCAAATAATTAGAATGCTTAGAATGCCTGATGGTAGTACTACTGTTATTATTCAAGGAAAGCGACGTTTTAAAATGATTGAACCAGTAAAAAGTGAGCCTTATTTATTTGCTAAGGTGAAAATGGTTACTGAAAAAAAGATTGAAAAAAAGAACAAAGAATTGGACATGATGTTCAAGAATATTAAAGAATTAGCTCTGCAAATAATTAGAGATAGTCCAAATATTCCATCTGAAGCTTCTTTTGCTATTGGAAATATAGAAAGTCCAACTTTTTTAGTCAATTTCATTTCATCAAATATGAATGCTGATGTTGTGAAAAAACAAGAAATGTTGGAAGAATTGGACATGAAAAAACGTGTTACAATGGTTATGGAGCATTTATCACTTGAGATTCAAATGTTGGAAATGCGTAATCAAATCAATTCTAAAGTTCGAAAAGATATGGATCGCCAACAACGTGAGTATTTTCTTAATCAGGAGATACGAGCAATTCAGGAAGAGTTAGGCGATAATCCTCAAGATCAAGATGTAACTGAGTTTGCTAAACGCGCTGAATCGAAAAAATGGAATGAAAAAGTTTCAAAAATATTTTATAAAGAGCTTGATCGTTTTAAAAGAATGAATCCTCAAGGAGCTGAATATTCTGTTCAATTAAATTATTTAGATTTAATTTTAGATTTACCTTGGGGTGAATTTTCAACCGATAAATTGGATTTAAAACGTGCTTCAAAAATATTAGACAGAGATCATTATGGCTTAGAAGATGTTAAGAGAAGAATTTTAGAATATTTGGCAGTTTTAAAATTAAAAGGAAACATGAAGTCACCTATTTTATGTTTTTATGGCCCTCCGGGAGTTGGTAAAACATCTTTAGGTCGTTCAATTTCAGAAGCTTTAGGTCGAAAATATGTAAGAATGTCTCTTGGAGGAGTTCATGATGAATCAGAAGTTAGAGGTCATAGAAAAACATATATTGGCGCAATGCCAGGTAGGGTTATTCAAAATATTAAAAAAGCCGGAATTTCTAACCCTGTTTTTGTTTTGGATGAAATTGATAAGTTAGGAAAAAGTAATCACGGCGACCCTTCTTCAGCTATGTTAGAAGTACTTGATCCAGAACAAAACCATGAATTTTATGATAATTATGTGGAAACAGAATTCGATTTGTCTCGTGTAATGTTTGTTGCAACAGCTAATAATCTATCTACGATTCCTGGTCCATTGCGTGATCGTATGGAAATAATCGAAGTAAATGGCTATACGGTTGAGGAAAAAATAGAAATTGCCAAAAGACATTTAATACCAAAGCAAATAGAAGAACATGGAATCACCAAAAATGATTTTTCAATTGACCCAAAATTAATTGAGAACTTGGTTGAAGAATATACTAGCGAATCAGGAGTAAGAGGGTTAGATAAAAAAATTGCAAAATTGGTTAGAAATAGAGCTAGACAAATTGCGATGGAAGAAGATTTTAAAGTGAAACTTTCAAAAGAAGATTTATTTTTAATTTTAGGAGCAGGTAGAGGGAGAACAAAATACGATAACAATAGTGTAGCTGGTGTGGTAACTGGTTTAGCGTGGACAAGTGTGGGTGGTGATATATTATTCATTGAATCATCAATTACTAAAGGTAAAGGAAAATTAACATTGACAGGTAATCTTGGAGATGTAATGAAAGAATCCGCTGTTATTGCATTGGAATATTTAAAGGCTCATAGCAGTTGGTTTAATTTAAAACAAGAAGTTTTTGATAATTACAATGTTCATATTCATGTTCCAGAAGGTGCTACTCCAAAAGATGGTCCAAGTGCTGGTATTACTATGTTAACATCATTAGCTTCTTTATTTTCTCAACGAAAAGTTAAAAAGAATTTAGCTATGACTGGTGAGATAACTTTAAGGGGAGAAGTTTTACCAGTAGGAGGGATTAAAGAAAAAATATTAGCTGCAAAAAGAGCAAGTATTAAAGAGATAATTCTTTGTGAAAAAAACAGAAAAGATATTGAAGAGATAAAAGAGTCTTATCTCAAAGGATTAACTTTTCACTATGTTAAAACAATGAAAGAAGTTCTTGATATAGCTATTACTAAAGAAAGCGTTGAAAATGCAGTTGATATAATTTAAATTTCATTTTGTGATATTCCTCACATATTAAATCTATTTAAGTTCATAATTTCAAAGAATTAAAATAGATTAAGTATGAATTGGGTGAAGAAAAGTCAAGAAGAAATTAATAATAGGATTTTTAGTGCGCTTCATAAGAATGTAAATTATCAAAAAGAATCAATAATTGGTTTACCTGGTTCCTATTTAGATGAAAAAGTTTTTAGTCAAGACAAATTCGATTTAAGTAGTGCACCTTTTCTGTCAACCTTAACTTTAAATCCGAATCATATTGGATGTCATACACTTGGTCTTTCTGAAAGTTTTTTTACCGGCACTCAAGAGATTGAACGAGAAGTAATATCTATTTGCGCTGAAGATATTTTACATGGATCTAAAAATCAGTTTGATGGATATGTTTCGTCAGGCGGAACAGAAGCAAATATTCAGGCAATTTGGGTGTATAGAAACTATTTTCAAATTGAGAAAAACGCTAAGAATTCTGAAATAGCTATTTTATGTAGTGTTGATAGTCATTATTCCATGGCGAAAGCTGCCAATTTATTAAATATTTCAATCTTTACTGTTTCTGTAGATTTTAATTCTAGAGAAATAAGTAAAATATCTATAAAAGAGGCAATTGAAAAGGCGAAAAAAAATAGTGTAAAATATTTTATTGTTGTTTCAAATATGATGACAACAATGTTTGGTTCGGTAGATTCGATTGAAACGTATGTAGAAGTTTTAAAAGAAGAAAATTGTGAATTTAAGCTACATGTTGACGGAGCATACGGAGGATTTTATTATCCTTTTTCCAAAGATGAAAATAATACAATAAACTTCTCAAATCCTTATGTGACATCTGTAACTCTTGACGCTCATAAAATGGCACAAGCACCGTATGGAACTGGTATTTTTCTTGTTCGAAAAAACTTAATTCACTATGCAACAACTAAAGAAGCTAGTTATGTTGAAGGTGAAGATTGTACTTTAATTGGAAGTAGATCGGGAGCTAATGCAATTGCTATTTGGATGATTTTATCTACCTATGGCCCAAATGGTTGGAGTGAAAAAGTTTTTGTACTTCAAAAACGTACGGATTTGGTCTGTAAGAGGTTAACAGATTTGAATATTGAATATTTTAGACATCCTAATTCAAATATTATTACAATGAAAGCACAGTATATCTCAAAAGAGTTAGCTGTCGAATTTGGATTGGTACCAGATAATCATCATAATCCAAATTGGTATAAAATCGTTGTAATGGATCATGTTACAATCGAAAAATTAAATCCTTTTTTAAATAAATTGGAACAGATTAAAATCAATTAATTTTGATTATTCAAAAAGTTTCAATTGAATTTCAATAAAAAATAGTTTATAATTCTTGATTAAGTATAAAATAAATTAGGTAGTTATATTCCCTTAATTTTCTAACTTTGCAGTCCTATTTGAGGAATTACTTCTCAATAATAAATTTAGAATGGCACAGAAATACACTACTAGAAAAGAAGATTATTCAAAATGGTACAACGACTTAGTTGAGAGAGCTGATTTAGCTGAA
>CANCQX010000133.1 GCA_947380375.1 Flavobacteriales bacterium | reverse complement strand
GGGATTGGTGAAATCGTTGGTGGTTCTCAACGTGAAGAACGTTTAGACATTTTAAAAGAAAAATGTGCAGCTTTCAACATAGACGAGCATGAATTATGGTGGTACATGGATACACGTAAATTTGGATCTGTTCCGCATGCTGGATTTGGTTTAGGATTTGAAAGAATGGTAATGTTTGTTACTGGTATGTCAAATATCAGAGATGTTATTCCATTCCCAAGAACCCCACAAAATGCTGAATTTTAATTTTAAATTAGACAAAAAGATTCAAGACTACAAGAATCAAGACTTCATATAATTAAGTCTTAACGTCTTTTATCTTAACGTCTTTCATCTAATTTTTTCAAACAAAATGGCTTTAAAACAATATCTCGCTCAGAAATTAGAACAACGTTTGTCTCCTCAGCAAATTCAGTTGATGAAATTGTTGCAAGTTCCAACAATGGAGTTAGATCAGCGTATTAAACAAGAGTTGGAAGAAAACCCAGCATTAGAAGAAGGTTCGGAAGAAATGGAAGAAGATTTCAACGATGATTATGATAATGATTCGGATGATTCATCAGATAATGATGACGACTTTGATATTTCTGACTACTTCGATGAAGATTCTACAGATTATAAAACACAAGTAAATAATTCAAGCAAAGACGATGAAGAACGTGTTGTTCCACTTTCGGGAGAACAATCATTTCAACAAAGTTTAACAGAACAATTACATTTATTGGACCTTTCAGACGATCAATTTATGATTGCTGATACGATCATTGGAAATTTAGACGAATCAGGTTATTTAAATCGAGAGATTGAAGCAATTGTGGATGATTTAGCATTTTCTGCAAATATTATTACAACAGAAAAAGATGTTGAAAAAGTATTAAGTCTCGTTCAAGAATTAGACCCAGCAGGCATTGGTGCGAGAAACCTACGAGAATGTTTACTTCTTCAATTAGGTAGAGAACATGATGGTAATATTACACGTTTTACAGCTAAAAAAATCCTTGAAGATCACTTTGAAGAATTCACAAAAAAACATTACGATAAAATTCAAAAGAAATTAGAAATTTCAGATGAAGATTTAAAGGAAGCAATCGATGAAATAATTCGTTTAAACCCTAAACCTGGAGGATCAATGAAAGAAGCTCCGAAAAACCATCAACAAATAATTCCAGATTTTGTGATTATTGAAACGGATGGAAAATTGGAATTAACATTGAACGGAAGAAATGCTCCTGAATTAAAAGTAAGTCGCGATTACGAACAAATGCTTAGAACTTATTCAGAGGGAGCAAAAACTTCAAAATCTGACAAAGATGCAGTCATGTTTGTAAAACAAAAACTAGATGGTGCTAAGTGGTTTATTGATGCAATAAAACAACGTCAAAATACGTTATTAAGTACTATGCATGCAATTATGATGTATCAGTTTGACTATTTCTTGAGTGGTGATGAAACAAACTTACGACCAATGATTTTGAAAGACATTGCTGAAATCGTAAACTTAGACATTTCAACAGTTTCTCGAGTTGCAAATAGTAAATACGTTCAAACAGGACATGGAACATTTGCTTTAAAATATTTCTTTTCAGAATCTTTATCTACAGATGCTGGAGAAGAAGTTTCAACTAGAGAAGTAAAAAAGATATTATCAGAAGCGATTGAAGGAGAAGAAAAACACAAGCCTTTGACGGATGAAAAATTAACGGAATTATTAAAAGAAAAAGGGTACAATATTGCACGAAGAACAGTTGCAAAATACCGTGAGCAATTAAACATACCTGTAGCACGTTTAAGAAAAGAATTGTAATGAAATCTGTTTCAAATGTAATTTCTTGGGTTTTAATGCCGATTCTAATGCCAATTTATGCATTATTACTCGTTATGTTTTTTCCATCTGAACCAATTAATGTATTTTCAAATGATTCTTTATTTTTCATTCCACTTCAAAATAAAATTGTTCTTCTACTCTATTATTTTATGTTTTCTGTTTTTGCTCCAGGAATGTTATATATCCTTTTAAAAAAATTAAAACTGATTACATCACTTGAAATGAATGAGCAAAACGAACGAAAAATACCAATGGTCATTATGAGTATTTCTTGTTTGTTCTTATTTTATTTATTGACATCTAATAATTTTAGATTACCAAAATATATCTATGGATTGTGTCTTTCCGGCGCTGTAATAGTTAGTTTATTTACTTTGCTAAATATGTATCTTAAAGTTAGCCTACATGCAACGGGAGTTGGGATTTTATCAGGATTTATAATAGCTTATTTTGCGGAACAAGTTTATTTCGAAATTTGGATATTAGCATTGTCATTTATTATTTCAGGTTTAGTTCTAACTTCGCGTTTATATTTAGAAAAACACACTCCAAAAGAATTGATAATTGGTTACTCATTTAGTTTTTTAGTGACTTTTTTATTGAATTTGTACTATCCTTTTGGATAAATTAAAAATGAAAAAATGAAAAAAATAACACTCTACTCATTCATCTTAACAGCATCAGTAATCACCTCATGTGGTGTTGCTAATGAAAAGAATAAAGGCAAAGGAATTAATTTATTTACAGTTCAACAAGACCGTGATCTTGGAGCACAAGTGGCTGCCGAAATAGATGGTAATCCTGCTCAATATCCTTTATTAGATTCTATAAAATACAAAGAGGCATACCAATATGTTTACAAAGTAAGAGACAATATTTTAAATTCCGGGAAAGTTGATTTTAAAGACGATTTCAAGTGGAGACTTAGAATTATAAACGATGACAATACAATGAATGCTTTTTGTACTCCTGGAGGATACATTTATATCTATACAGGTATTTTAAAATTTATGGAATCTGAAGATCAATTAGCAGGTGTGATGGGTCATGAAATTGGTCATGCTGATATGCGTCATTCAACTCGTCAAATGACAACAATGTTTGGAGTTCAACTTTTGGAACAAGTAATTTTAGGAAACCCAAATGCAGTTACACAAATAACAAATGCTCTTTTGAATCTTAAAAACTCCCGTAAACATGAAGAGGAAGCAGACGAAAGATCAGTAATGTATTTATGTCCAACTAGTTATAATGCAGCTGGTGGAGCAGGTTTCTTTCAAAAAATTGAATCTTTAGGTTCTTCACAGAAAGTTCCTGAATTTTTAAGTACACACCCAAATTCAGAAGGAAGAATAGATCATTTCCTGAATTCTAAAATAACAATGGGATGTGCTGGAGATAAAGATTATAAATATGAATACAAAAGAATGGTAAACTCTTTACCTAAATAAAATTAAAAAGAGTCTGTATCAAAAAACGATACGGACTCTTTTTTTTGCGGAGAGTGAGAGATTCGAACTCTCGATACCCTTGCGAGTATACTAGCTTTCCAGGCTAGCTCATTCGACCACTCTGACAACTCTCCAATATTCTGTGGCAAAAATACTAATTTTTAATGATTTTAAAGATTTTGATTTAAAATAGTGTCAATTTACAAGTTAATCTAAGTTAAAGATAACAATCTATCAACCTTGTTTAGTAACTTTGCTAAATGGATTATGAAATAGAACTCAGGTTTCAAAAATTGAAAGCCAAACTTGAAGAGCAATTTGATGGTGGAATGGATATGCAAGCCATTCTCTTTTTAATTGGTGTTGATAAATTGGGAATTGGGCATAAGAATTTTTCTAAAAATGAAAAGGTAGATTTACTTCATATTGCAATATGCACATTATTAGAACCTTATGGGTATTACTCATTTGAAGGCAGAGATGATCAAAATTGGCCACACTTTAAACTTGAAAAAGAATTACCTTTATTAAATGATTCTGAACAACAACATCTATTAAAAGAAGCGATGCTTGACTATTTCATTTCTGAAGGTCTTTTTGTCGAAGAAAATAATTTAAATAACTAATTACCCTACATATTTAATACAAATGGAAATTTTAATAAAAGCTGCTCAACTAATACTATCTCTTTCTTTACTTGTTATACTTCACGAATTCGGACATTTTATTCCTGCCCGTTTATTCAAAACTAGAGTTGAGAAATTTTATTTGTTTTTTAATCCTTGGTTTTCATTATTCAAAAAGAAAATAGGTGATACTGAATGGGGAATTGGTTGGTTACCGCTTGGTGGTTTTGTTAAAATATCAGGAATGGTAGACGAATCAATGGATAAAGAACAATTGGCTTTACCTCCTCAACCTTGGGAATTTAGATCTAAACCAGCGTGGCAACGTTTGATTATTATGTTGGGTGGTGTAACAGTAAATGTTATTGCTGCTATAATAATTTATGTTTGTATCGTTTTTGCTTATGGGGAAGAACAATTAAAATCAGAAGATATTAAATCAGGACTTTCTATTCACCCATTTTTAGAAAGTTACGGATTGAAATCAGGGGATAATATCGTTTCAGTAGAAGGTGAATCAGTTGATAATCCATTGGTAATTAATAGTGAAATATTACTTCGAGGTAAAAGAAAATTTGAAGTAATTCACAAAAATGGAGAAAAATCAATTGTTACTTTACCGAAAGATATTGATTACAAAATGTTTGAAAATGGTGCTTATCAAGCAGTTGAATTACGTTCTGTTAATACAACCATTGATTCAATTGTCCCTAAATTAGCTGCAGATCAAGCAAAAATGAAAGTGGGAGATAAAATTATTAGCATTAATAATAATGAAATTAAATTTTATGATCAGCTAAAAAGCGAATTATATAAATCTCGATCAAAAGTTTCATCTGTCTCATTATTAAGAGGTAAAGACACTATTAACCTAACTGTAAATGTTTCAAAAGAAGGAACATTAGGTTTTCAAGTTAGACCTGAAGCAAAAGATTACATAGACTTTGATAAACTTAAAACAAACTATTTTGGAATTGGAACATCTATCAGTAAAGGTGTTAAAAAAGGATACAATACGCTAAATGATTACGTTTCTCAAATGAAATTTATTTTCACCAAAAAAGGTTCAACTGAAATAAGTGGATTTGCTGGAATAGGAAAATTGTTTCCTAGTGTATGGAATTGGCAAATCTTTTGGATGAATACAGCTTTTATTTCAATCGCTTTGGCTTTTATGAATATTTTACCAATACCAGCTTTAGATGGTGGTCACGTGGTATTCTTGTTATACGAAATCGTTACAGGAAAAGAAGCTCCACAAAAAGTGTTGGAATATGCTCAATATGTAGGTTTTTTCTTATTAATCGGACTGACACTTTACGCTAACGGTTTAGATGTATTTAAATGGTTAACAGGAAGTTAAAATGAAATTTTTCAGCTTATTTATATTATTTAGTGTTGCACTAGCTTCTTGTTCTGACCTTTCAAAAGGGGAACAATTGGAGAAAATCGAGCAACTCAATAAAACAGTAGATAGTATTCAAACTGTTTTAATTGAAAATAAAATTGATGAAATTGATGAATTATCTATTGAAGCTGAATCAGTTGTATCTAGAATTAAAGAAAATTTAAATTCTGACACTTTAGACTTGAAACTCGCTAAAAATATTGACAAGTATATGATTATGTTTCGATCTATTGGAAATTTAAAAACTTTTTATTCACAGATCAAAAAAAATTCAAAAATTGAAAAAATAACATTAATTAAACTTGAAAGAGACGTCGATAATGGAAATGGAGATCGAAAAAAATATAATCACTATATATCATTCGAAACTAAAAATGTAAACTATTTAAACAAGAATTTAAAGAAATATGTAATTGAAAGAAAGAAAACTATTGACACTTATTTAGCTTTACACGATAAATTATTTAATTATTCTTTTGACCTTATCACAAAATAATTTAAAATCATACTAAAAATTATTCCTTTTCATAATTCATATTTGGAATAATTGTATCTTGCGATTATGAAATTAGTACTACTCATTTTGTTTTTAATAAGCGCTCCTTTTTTGTTTTCCCAAGAAGGAAGCGATCAGCAATTGGCACAGTATTATTATTCAAATAGTGAATTTGATAAAGCACTTTCATATTACCAACGATTATTTGAAAAGGAAGGTAATAAATTCAATTTCAATAGGTATTACGAATGCCTTGTAAAAACTGCTAATTATAAAGACGCAGAGAAATTATTAAAAAAACAAATATCCTTAAGCCGAGGCGATGTTACATACAAAGTTTTACTAGGGGAATTATATGAACAATCTGATAATTCTGAAAAAGCATTAAAAATTTACGAAGATTTGATAGATGAATTATCGCCAAATCCAAGTGAAATAATCGATATATATCAAGCTTTTAAAACAAAAGGTAAAAATGATTTCGCATTCAAAACATTGGTGAAAGGAAGAAAAATATTAAAAAATAATTACCCTTTAAATTTTCAATTTGCAGAATATTATAGTTCAATCAATCAATTGGAAAAAATGATTGATGAATATATGGATGTTTTAGATAATCAATCAAATTATCAAGATCAAATTCAAGGAATAATAACCAAACAAATTGACTTTTCAAAAGAATCAACAATTGAATATGACTTATTACGCCAAAAATTATTAGAGCGAATTCAGAAAAAACCAAATGATATAGTGTATTCAGAAATGTTGATTTGGCTTTTCATTCAGAAAAAAAACTTCAATGCTGCTTTAATTCAAGTACAAGCTTTAGATAAACGCGAAAAAGAACAAGGTAGAAGAGTTTTTGAATTGGGAACAATTTGTGTGGAAAATAAAGAATATGAAACAGCTCGAAAAGCTTTTCAATATGTTATTCAATTAGGAATGGATCAAATGTATTATTTTGAAGCAGAAAATAATTTATTAAATACACGTTTTTTAGAAGTTACCACCAACAGAAATTACTCAAAAGAAGAATTGGAAGCAACGGTTTTAGAATACGAAAAAGCATTGGAAAGAGTTGGTAAAAAAAGATCTAGTTTACCGTTAATTATTGAGATGTCTCACATTCAGGCATTTTATTCAAATCAAGCTCCAGATGCTATTTCGAATTTACAAGAAGCTTTGAATATACCCGGAATTACAGATGTTCAACGTGCTGAAATT
>CANCQX010000132.1 GCA_947380375.1 Flavobacteriales bacterium | reverse complement strand
CAACCTTGCCAAGGTTGGGGTCGCGAGTTCGAATCTCGTCTCCCGCTCAAAATTAAAATCGTCTGCTCGGATGGTGGAATTGGTAGACACGCCGGACTTAAAATCCTGTGCCTGTATGGGCGTGCGGGTTCAAGTCCCGCTCCGAGTACTAAAACCCTTTGTAATCTATTGATTATGAAGGGTTTTTTTGTTTGTAATAATTATTAAAGGATCAAGTCTAAAACTTGTGGGGAGTAAAAATTAGGGTCAAGTTTAAATATTGTGGAATTAAAAATTACGCGAAAATATTTGAAAGTTTATAAAGCAATTATTAATTGAACTGATAAGTTAAGTACTAAATTAAAAGCTATTGTTTTTTATTTTTAAAATAATCGGAAATATTTGATCAAATACTGGAAATATATCCGATACTATTTAAATATACGATTTCTAATTCAGAGGGTATTTTACCAAAAAAAGGAAATTTTTGATTGCTAATTTCAAAGTTGGAAATTGAACTTTTTATTCAATAAGATTACTGATTACTTGTATTTTTAAACTAAAATAGGCTGTCTAAAAAAACAGCCTATTTCAATATATCTTCTAAACTTATAGTATAGATTCTTTAATCGTTCAATTTTAAAATGGCCATAAATGCATCTTGAGGAATTTCAACACTTCCTATCTGACGCATTCTTTTCTTCCCTTCTTTTTGTTTTTCTAACAATTTACGTTTTCGTGAAATATCTCCACCATAACATTTTGCAGTTACATCTTTACGTAATGCTTTTATTGTTTCACGAGCAATTATTTTTGCTCCAATTGCTGCCTGAATTGGAATTTCAAATTGTTGTCTTGGTATTAATTCTTTTAATTTAGTACATAATTTCTTACCTAAATTGTAAGCGTTACTTCTATGAACTAATGCTGATAATGCATCTATTTGCTCTGCATTAAGAAGTATATCCATTTTTATTAAGTCTGATTCCTTATATCCTATTGGATGATAATCAAAAGAAGCATAACCCCTTGAAACTGATTTTAAACGATCATAAAAATCAAATACAATTTCAGCTAAAGGCATTTCGAATGTTATTTCAACTCTATCTTGTGTTAAATAAACTTGATTTTTTAATTCACCTCTTTTTTCAATACATAATGTCATAATTTGACCAACGTATTCTGATTTTGTAATAACAGAAGCTTTAATATACGGTTCTTCTATTCTATCCATTCCAGATGGGTCAGGTAACTCAGAAGGATTGTTTACTACAAATGCAACATCTGGGGTTTTCTTCTTATATGCATAATAGGATACGTTTGGTACGGTAGTAATTACAGTCATTTTAAACTCACGTTCCAAACGTTCTTGAATGATTTCCATGTGCAACATTCCTAAAAAACCACAACGAAAACCAAATCCTAATGCAGCCGAAGATTCTGGTTCAAATACTAACGAAGAATCATTTAATTGTAGTTTCTCCATTGAATACCTCAACTCTTCATAATCTTCAGTATCAACTGGGTAAATACCAGCGAATACCATTGGTTTTACATCTTCGAAACCTTTAATTGAAGTAGTGCAAGGATTGTCAAATAATGTAATTGTATCTCCAACTTTTACTTCATTTGCAGCCTTAATTCCTGAAATGATGTAACCAACATCTCCAGCTTTAACTTCATTTTTTGGTAACAAAGATGGGTTTATCTTTAAAATTCCGATTTCATCCGCATTGTAATCTCTACCAGTATTGAAGAATTTTACTTTATCACCTTTTTTCAAAACACCATTACGAACTCTAAAATAAGCAATAATTCCTCTAAACGGATTGAAAACTGAATCGAAAATCATCGCTTGTAGAGGTGCATTTTCATCTCCAACTGGAGCAGGAATTCTATTTATAATTGCATCTAAAATCAAATCAACACCCAAACCAGTCTTACCTGAAGCTTGAATAATATCTTCCATTTTGCAACCTAACAATTCAATTATTTGATCAGAAACTTCTTCTGGCATAGCACCTGGAAGATCCATTTTATTTAAAATTGGAATGATTTCTAAATCGTGCTCAATCGCTAAATATAAATTTGAAATTGTTTGAGCTTCAATGCCTTGAGAAGCATCTACAATCAATAGAGCTCCTTCACAAGCAGCAATAGAACGAGAAACTTCGTAAGAAAAATCAACGTGTCCAGGTGTGTCAATTAGATTTAATTTATATGCCTGCCCATTGTGTGTGTAATCCATTTGGATTGCATGACTTTTAATAGTGATACCTCTTTCACGCTCCAAGTCCATATCGTCAAGTGCTTGCGCCTTCATATCACGATCTGATATTGTACCAGTAGTTTGTAATAAACGATCTGCCAAAGTACTTTTACCGTGGTCAATATGAGCTATTATGCAGAAATTACGAATATTTTTCATAGAGTTGAATCAACAATTATAAATCGTTTAAATTTTATCAAACGAAATACAAAAATACGGAAAAAAATGTTTTGTAGACTAAAAGACTGCAAGACATCAGATCGCTTCGTTTTAAGACGGATTTATTTGATTGAATCTTCATGAAATATTTGTCTTTAAATCTTGAATATTAAAGTCTTTTATCTTGCAGTCTTTCCTCTTATAGTCTAAAAAAATGAACATTTCCTCACCTGTTTTTTTACGTTACTGTTGACCCTTCGAACAATTATTTCTATTTTCGCATTCGATGAGCGAAAAAATTGAAAAATATAATAAGAAAGGTGTTCGTACTAGTTATGTTTCTACTATTATTGGCATTTCTTTAGTTTTGTTTATGATGGGCCTTGTGATAGGTGGAATACTTGGATTGGAAAATGTTCAAAAACAAGCAAAAGAAAGTCTTCAAGTCGATCTATTTTTTAAAGCTGAATTGACTAATTCCGATATTAAAAAAATTGAACAAGAACTAAAAAAATGGGACGTTTTTGCTGATGTTTATTTTGTTTCTCCTCAAAGAGCAGCTAAAGAATTTAGTGGTGAAGATCAAAATGATACTGAAATATTGTCAATTTTTGAAGGAGAAAATCCTTTACCAGCTACAATTGGATTTAAACCAAAGGCAGAGTTTGCAACTTCAGATGGAATGAAAAAAATTAAAAATGATTTATTAAAAGCATATCCTAACGAAATTGATGAAGTTAACTACGAAGAGTCAAGTGTAAATTCTGTAAATCTTGGTTTCAAACAATTTGTATTTTTATTTGGTGTAGTTGCACTTTTATTGATAATTGTAGCAGTTGCAATGATTAATAATACGATAAGGTTAGCACTTTATGCTAAACGGTTTACTATCAAAACAATGCAGTTAGTAGGTGCAACACATTCCTATATCAGAAGGCCATTTTTGATACAATCTATTCTCCAAGGTTTTGTTTCAGCTGTTATTGGAATGGGTTTGTTGATGACGTTATTTTTTGCTCTTAATAATGTGTTAGAATCAATTGAAATAAGTTATGATATTACTAGTTTAATAATTTTATTTGGTTCCTTATTAATCATTGGAATTGTGATTACCTTCGTTTCAACTTGGTTCGCATTGAATAAATTTTTAAAAATGAAATTAGACGATCTTTATTAATAGGTTGTTTCAAATACAGTTAAAATATTAAAATATTAAAAAATTGAATTAATTATGGAAAATAGAAAACAACTTTTTGCATTTCAACCAGAAAATTACCGTTTATTATTAATTGGTTTAGGCATAAATATTTTAGGATTTATTCTAATGATTGGTGGGGGTGCAACTGACGTTAAAGAATTTCATGCTGATGAGCTTTTTAGTAATGTTAGAATAACATTATCACCAGTTTTAATTATATTAGGTTATATTGTAATATTATATTCAATAATGCGTAAGAAAAAACCAACAATTATAATCAAGGAACAATCAATAAAAGAAGATAAATAGTTTAATTTATGAATATAATTCAAGTTATAATTTTAGCTGTAATTGAAGGACTTACAGAGTTCCTTCCTGTTTCATCTACTGGTCATATGATTATTGGCTCTACACTAATGGGGATTGCATCTAATGATTTTGTTAAGCTATTTACTGTTGCTATTCAATTTGGAGCAATACTTTCAGTAGTTGTTTTTTATTTTAAACGCTTTTTTCAAGGAATAAACTTTTATATCAAATTAGGGGTAGCTTTTATTCCAACAGGTATTTTAGGTCTTTTACTTAAGAAACATATTGATGGTTTATTAGAGAATGTTTGGGTTGTGGCTATATCATTGCTTTTAGGAGGTATATTTCTTTTGTTCATTGATAAAATTTTCGCTAAAAATGAAGAAGAAGGAACTGATGAAATTTCATTTAAAACAGGTTTAATTATCGGCACAATTCAATCTTTAGCTATGATTCCAGGTGTTTCTCGTTCGGCAGCAACAATTTTCGGAGGTCTAACTCAAAAATTGACACGTAAAGCAGCTGCAGAATTTTCTTTCTTTTTAGCTGTTCCTACTATGTGTGCTGCAACTTTGAAAAGTATGTGGGATGAAAAAGATCTTTTAATGGCTTCTACAAACAATGAATTTCTTTATTTAATTATTGGAAATGTAGTAGCTTTTATAGTCGCTTATTTTGCTATTAAATCTTTTATTGGCTATTTAAATAAACACGGTTTTAAAATGTTTGGTTACTACAGAATAATTTTAGGACTAATTTTGATTATCCTTTTAGTTAGTGGTGTCAACCTACAAATCGTAGATTAATAAATCTTTTTACGTGCAAAATATCAAGGAATTTTCAGAAGGAAGTACAATTATCGTTGATAAACCATATACTTGGACTTCTTTCGATGTAGTAAATAAAATTCGTTGGAATTTAAAACAAGTTTTAGGTGTTAAAAATATCAAAGTTGGCCATGCAGGAACATTAGATCCTTTGGCTACAGGACTTTTAGTATTATGTGTCGGTAAACATACAAAGTTAATAGATCAATTAATGATTGGAGAAAAAACCTATACAGGTACAATTCTATTGGGAAAAACTTCTCCTTCTTACGATTTAGAAACTGATTTCAATGAAGAATTTCAGACCAATCATATTACACCTCAATTAATTGAAGAAATAAGAAAAACTTTTATTGGTGAACAACAACAAGTTCCACCTATTTTTTCAGCAAAACAAGTAGATGGGAAACGTGCTTATGATTTAGCGCGCGCTGGAAAAGAGGTAGTATTGAAATCGAATACGATTACCATTTCTGATTTCAAAGTTAATATTGATCGCTTCCCTGAAATTGATTTCGAAATTTCATGTTCAAAAGGAACTTATATACGTTCAATTGCTTATGATTTTGGTAAGGCTTTGAATTCTGGAGGTTGTTTAACAGTTCTTAGAAGAACAAAATCTGGCGATTTATCAATAGAGGATGCTAAGACTGTTGATGAATGGATTGAAGAAATAAGAGGTAATTAAGAAAATTTAAATCATTCAAATTATAACTTTATTTATGATAAAAAATACTCTATTCTTTATCGTTTTAATTTTCGTTTCGTTTTCACATTTGATTGCACAAAATAATAAATGCAGTTCTGTTAAATTACATGAACAAAGGATGATGGAAGATCCTTCACTTTTTTCACAAATTCAAAAATCAGAAATTGTAACTCAAAAATGGATACTCGATCATCCTAAAACGAACAAATCAGGTCAAATTATTACGATTCCAGTAGTTGTTCATGTTGTATATAATACAATTGTAGAAAATATTTCGGATGCTCAAATATTTTCTCAAATAGAGATATTAAATCAAGATTTTAGGTTAAAAAACACCAACTCATTGCCTACAAATCATCCTTACTATCAGTTTACAGCAGATACTGAAATTGAATTTTGTTTAGCCATAAAAGATCCTTTTGGCAATTCTACTTCAGGAATTACAAGGACAAAAACCAACGAGGTTTCTTTTTCAGATGCAGATGATAAAGTAAAATATGGAATAAAAGGTGGGAAAGATAATTGGGATCCAACAAAATATTTGAATTTATGGGTGTGCAATTTAAAGGGAGATTTATTGGGTTATGCAACTTTCCCAAGTGAATTAACGAATTATAAAAGCTCCGATGGTGTTGTTATTAGACATCAGACTTTTGGCAATATAGGTACTGCTGGTTCTGAAGGATTTACGGTAAATAGTATAGGTAGAACAGCTACTCATGAAATAGGACATTGGTTAAATTTAAATCATATTTGGGGTGATGCTAATTGTGGAGATGATTTGGTAGATGATACAAAACCTTCAAAAACTGAAAATTACGATTGTCCAACTTTTCCTTTTAATCCAAATAGTTGCTCAGGTACAGGTGATAATGGTGAAATGTTTATGAATTATATGGATTATGTTAATGATGATTGCATGAGTATGTTTACAGCTGGACAAGGGTTAAGAATGCGCGCAGCTTTGAATGGGGACAGAAAATCCTTATTAACTTCCAATGGTTGCGGAAAAGCGTTTTTAAATGAAGTGATTGACGCTAATTCATTTACTATATATCCAAACCCAAGTAAAGGTAGTTTCGAAATAAATACTCAATTAAAAAATTTAGAAACAATCAATATTGAAATTGTAAACCTATTGGGCGAAAAACTTGTCAAATTTTCTACTATTCAAAGTTTTCCATATCAAGTCAATTTAAATGACTTACCGAATGGAGGATATTTTGTTAAAATGACAGATGGATCAATTTCCTTAACACAGAAAATATTTATATCGAAATAAATTATTGAAAAATAAGATACATCAAATGTCTAGCTTGATATATAAAATAGGATTATTTCTACTTTTGGATTTGTTTACAATTTCTTGTATTGACTCAAAAAAAATTGCTGAAAACACTTTAGATATTGAGAATTCAAAAAATAACTCGATTTATAGATTTACTATTTCATTTTTTAGTAAAGGCGGAGGGACTGATAGAAAAGCAAGATCAGAATTTCAATCGTTTCTTGAAAATTTCAATAAAAAGAATGAAGTCAATCTTCAGTTTATAAAAACCACTTGGGGTAGAGAAGGTGAAGTTGATTATTGTTTCAAGCTAGATGAATTAAATAAAAAGAAACAAATAGCTTTTATAAAGGAATGTGAAGACCTACTTAAAGATTCAAAATTAATTCATCTTCAGGAATTTGCGGAATGTAAAAATCATTGATTAAAACATTCAAATTACGAATACTGACTTATTTATTTAACAATATTGATTATATATAATCAAAACT
>CANCQX010000131.1 GCA_947380375.1 Flavobacteriales bacterium | reverse complement strand
GAAAAAGTAAATCGTTTTTTTGACACTTTAAGTATTCAAAAAGGACTTTCAAAACTATTATTAGACATACCAATAGCAAGTATTCAAATCATCTTTGGAATTCTACTTTTATCTTTTTACCACCCCATATTTATTGGTTTTGGATTATTGCTTTTGTCAACACTTTTTGCAATTCTAAAATTAACAAGCAAAAAAGGTTGGACAACAAGTCTTGAGGAGAGTAAAAATAAGTATGCAATGGTTGGTTGGTTCGGTGAAATGGCGAGAGTAATTAAATCATTTAAATTTAGACAAGATACTCAATTAAATATAACAAAAACAGATGATAGTGCAGTTGGTTATTTAAGAGCAAGAACTTCTCATTTTAAAGTTTTACTCTTTCAATACAAAGCATTGATTTTATTTAAAGTCCTTATTACCGCAACAATGTTAGTAATGGGTACATATTTATTATTAAACCAACAATTAAATATAGGTGAATTCATTGCTGCTGAAATCATAATTCTTACTGTAATAAACGCTATCGAAAAACTTATTGGAAGTTTGGACAGTGTTTATGATATTATTACTGGATTAGAAAAATTGGCACATGTTACTGAAAGTAGTATCGAAAAAAGTGGAAATATTCCATTTACTTCTAATGGTAAAGGAATGTCAGTTGAATTAATCAATTGTGAATTAGAATTTTCAACCAACACAAAAATATTTAAAGATTTAAATTTTACGCTTCCCTCCTCTTCTCTTATTTGTATTACTGGAGATGAAGGTTCAGGAAAAACTTCATTATTAAATTTTTTAGGCGGTAATTACCAAACTGAAAAAGGAGGATTATTAATTAATGATGTACCCTTTCAAAATTATCAATTAGAATCTTTACGAAATAGAATGGGGATTTTCTTAAATCAAGAAGATATTTTTGAAGGTACTTTATTAGAAAACATTACTGTAGGAAGAAGCGAAATTACGGTAGATAAAATAAATGAAATTGCTCAAAAAATTGGATTTAAAGGGTTTATAAATAATTTTCAAAATGGTTTTGAATCTATTTTGGATCCTGCAGGAAGAAAAATAGCATCTTCATTGGTTTCCAAAATTCTACTATTAAGGGCTGTTGTAAATGAACCCGAACTACTTTTATTAGAAGAACCTTGGAGAAATTTTAATCTCGAAACTAAAAAATCAATTACTGAATATTTACTTAAATTAAGTGGTAAAACAACTATCTGCATCGTTACAAATGATGAAGAATTTATAGCAAAATGCGACTACATTATTCATTTAGAAAACAATACAGGTTCTTTAATAAAAAATAATAAGTAATGGAAAAAATTCAAACTAAAGTGAAATTAAAAGCACTTGATAAAATATATAGAATAGATAAAGAAAGTAAAATAAAATACTGGTTCTTTGCCTTTATACTATTACTTATTATAGGACTTCTTTTACCTTGGACACAAAATATAAAATCAAAAGGAACTATTACTTCATTGTATCAAGAACAACGTCCACAAGAAATCAATTCTCCTATTCCTGGTAAAATTATAAAATGGTGGATTAAAGAAGGTGACTTCGTAAAAAAAGGGGATACTATTCTTCAACTTTCTGAAATTAAAGGGGATTATTTAGATCCTTTATTAGTAGATAGAACACAGAGACAAGTAGATGCGAAAAAAGGAAGCATTTCTTTTTACAAAGAAAAAATAGTAGCAGCGAATTCCCAAATCGAAGCTTTAAAAATTGGAAAACGATTAAAAACGGAACAAATTGTAAATAAATTGGGGCAATTACACAATAAACTTTTAGCTGAAAAAGCTGAATTTGAGGCTATTAAAAATGAATTTGAATTAGTAAAAGACCAATTCGAACGTCAAGAAAAAATGTTTAAGGAAGGACTTGTTTCACAAACACAACTTCAGCAACGTAATATTTCCTTTCAAAATATTCTTTCAAAAAAAATAGCTTCTGAAAATAAAATTGCACAAACAAATCAAGAAATTCTAAATAATAAATTAGAAAAAAATGGAATCGAACAAGAATATACTGAAAAAATAAGTAAAGCAGAAGGCGAACGTTTTCAAAGTTTAAGTCAAATCTCTATGAGCGAAGGAGACGTTGCAAAGTTGGAAAACTCGGTTGCTAATTACTCGATAAGAAATGGAATGTACATCATTCTCGCTCCACAAGACGGACAAATTGTTCAAGCAAAAAAATCTGGTATTGGAGAAATCTTAAAAGATGGAGATCATATTGCGATTATTGTTCCAAGCAGAGTAAATTATGCTGTAGAAATGTATGTCAGACCTGTTGATTTACCCTTAATTGCAATTGGTCAGAAAGTGAGATTTATGTTTGATGGCTTTCCTTATATTGTATTTAGCGGTTGGCCAAAAAACAGTTACGGTACATTTGGTGGAAAAATAATTGCTTTTGAAAATTCTATTGGTTCAAACGGTTTATTTAGAGTACTTGTAACAGAAGATTCAACCGATAAAAAATGGCCGGATCAATTGAAAATTGGTAGCGGTGCACAAGGAATTACACTTCTAAAAGATGTGCCTATTTGGTATGAATTATGGCGAAATATAAACGGTTTCCCTCCTGATTTTTATAGTAAAGAAAAAGATACTGACAAAAAATCTAAATAATAGAAGATGAAAACTTTTTTTTACACTACTCTATTTTTATTGATTTCTATTCAATCGTATGCCCAAGAAAGCTTACAAACATTGAATATGGAAGAGTTATTAAAAATTGTCAGAACCTATCATCCATTAATTACTCAATCATCAATAAGAATTGAAAAAGCAGAAGCTGAAGTCTTACTTTCTAAAAGTAATTTTGATCCTATTTTAAGTAATTCATCGGCAAAAAAGACATTCGATGGTAAAGAATATTATGGTTATGTAACACCCGAAATTAAAATTCCAACTTGGTTTGGGATGGAAATTAGTGGAGGATTAGAAAATTTAAGCGGTACAAAATTCGATCCTACAGAAACATTAGGAAAAACAAATTATGCTGGTATTTCCATTCCCTTGGCTAAAAATTTATTAATGGATAAAAGAAGAGCTACTTTAAAACAAGCAAAACTTTTTAGTTCATTAGCTGAAGTAGAAAAAAATGCTTTGGTTAATGATGTCTTAATGCAAGCGATTGAAGCTTATTGGAATTGGGTTAAATCTTATCAAACTTATTTGGTTGTGAAAAAGAATACTGAAAATAGTTTTTCTCGGGTTGATTTTGTAAAGCGGTCATTTATTAATGGTGAACGTCCGGCAATCGATACATTGGAAGCTTATTCTCAATACCAAAGTTTTCAATTTCAAGAAAATTCTAAATGGCTTGAATTTCAAAATGCGGGTTTAAATCTCTCCTTATTTTTATGGAAAAATGAAAATGAACCTTATGAAATTCCTACTACTGTTATCCCTCAAAACAATTGGGAAACAGAAGTAAACTCCTCGAATTTCAATTTTGATATTTCTCAGCTTGTTTCGAATGCTTCTCAAAATCATCCTAATAATTTAGTATACACTTATAAATTAGACGCTCTCGAAATTGAGAAGAAATTAAAATTTCAGGAGCTACTTCCAAAAATTGATTTTAAATACAATTTATTAGGAAAAGGATACGATATTGGCCAAACTATTTCACATCACAACTATTTTGATAATAATTTTCAGTACGGATTAAAATTTGAAATGCCCCTGTTATTTATGAAAGGGAGAGCAGAATATAAACTTGCAAAACTTAAAATTTCAGAAAGTACAATTGACCAAACTTTGAAAAGAAATCAAATCGATATTAAAATTAAGAGTTATTACAATGAATATTTAACATTGAAATCTCAAATAGGACTTCAAACGAATATGTATGAAAACTATCAATTGTTAGTTAAAGCTGAAGAAACAAGGCTTCTAAATGGTGAAAGTTCGCTCTTTTTAGTAAATAGTCGAGAAAACAAAGCATTGGAAGCACTTGAAAAATTAATCGATTTGAAAACAAAATACTTTAAAACGATTTACGCCTTGCAATGGAGTGCTGGAGTATTGAAATGATGATCGAATAATTAAAAAGTTATAATTATAATTATAACTTTTTAATTATTATGAGTATATTGTAATTATAAATATAATAATAGCTATATTTGAATTAAATTATAAATATACTTTTATGAATTCATACAAAATACCTAAAGTTGTGCATCAGCGAAATGCTTATGTTGACAAGGTAATTCCTTTTATTGGAAAGCAACTCATTAAAGCATTTACTGGTCAAAGAAGAGTTGGTAAAAGTTATTTATTGTTTCAAGTAATGCAATACATAAGAGATACTGATCCAACAGCAAGTATTCTCTATATCAACAAAGAAGACCTTCAATTTGACACTATTAAAAACTATTTAGATTTAGAAAAACACGTTCAAGACAATAAATCTAAAGAAGGAAAAACTTATGTTTTTATAGATGAAATTCAGGATATAATCGAATTTGAAAGAGCTCTTCGTTCATTGGTTTTAGATGATCAACTTGATTTGTATTGTACAGGAAGTAATGCTAATTTATTATCTGGTGAACTTTCAACCGTTTTGAGTGGTCGATTTATAGAAATAACCGTCTATAGTCTTTCTTTTTCTGAATTTATTCAATTTCACAAGATAGATAAAACTGAAAAATCAATTGATTTATATTTAAAATATGGAGGATTACCCTACATCATACATTTACCTTTAGAGGATGCCGTCGTTTTTGAATATCTAAAAAATATCTACACAACCATTATTTATAGAGATATTGTTGAACGCTATTCTATAAGAAATGTACGTTTTTTAGAACAACTAACTCTATTTTTGGCAAGTAACACTGGGAGTTTATTTTCAGCAAAAAGAATTAGTGATTTTTTAAAATCTCAACAAATAAAAATTGCTCCAAATCAAGTTCAAACCTATCTTCATCATTTAACAAGTGCCTTTTTATTACACGAAGTTCCTCGCTATGATATAGTTGGAAAACGAATTTTTGAAATCGGCGAAAAATATTATTTTGAAAATTTAGGGATTAGAAATGCTTTATGGGGTTATAGAATTGAAGACAAAGCAAAAATATTAGAAAATGTAATCTATAACCATTTAAGATATTTGGGTTACACTATAAAAATAGGAGTTATAGCTTCCGAGGAAATTGATTTTGTATGCGAAAAGAATGGGGAAACCTTATACATCCAAGTTGCAGTAACTTTAGACGAACAAAAAACAATTGATAGAGAGTTTGGTAACTTATTAAAAATCAAAGATAACTATCCAAAATATGTGGTAACAAGAAATGGATTTGAGGGTAACTCGTACAAAGGAATTCCTGTTTTAAGTTTAATGGAATTTTTTGAAAAGAAATTTTAATTTTAGAATGTCCTAAAAGAATTTTACAATTGTAATGGATTTAAAAACAAACGATTGTAAGATGATTTATTCCTCGCAACGGAATAATTAAATCTTGAATTGACAACTAATTTATGCGCCTATTTTTTTAGTATATTTACTTAAAGCAAAGTAGTAAAGCAATTTTGAAAGATAGTATAGCTATGAGAAAAATATTCCTATTTATAATATGTTTAGTTGTTCCATTAACGATAGGAGCAATAAGCGGAATAGCTACTTCAAGTGGTTTAAAAGATTGGTATTTTAATTTGAACAAACCTTCATTTAATCCTCCAAACTATTTATTTGGACCTGTTTGGAGTTTTTTATACCTTTTAATGGGTGTGTCTTTTTATTTAATACTTCAGGAAACTAAATCTCCGTTACGAAAAAAAGCAATTAGCATCTTCATTTTACAACTTTCATTAAATTTTTTATGGAGTTTTCTATTTTTTAAATTTCAACTTCTGGGACTAGCATTTATAGAAATTTTATTGATTTGGTTAAGTATATTATGGATGATTTTAGAATTCAAAAAACTAAATAAAACAGCAGCATATCTACAAATCCCTTATTTACTTTGGGTAAGTTTTGCAAGTTTATTGAACGGAACTATTTGGTGGATTAATTAGGTGAGGTTGAGAATGATATTTAGATTGAGGTTAAGGTTGATTTTGAGATTTTATTTATTTCCTCCGATTACTTTTCGACTTATTTTCACCACCAATTTTCGAGGTGTAAATCTAACTATAAATGCTAAAATTTTATTTGGAAGTCCGTGTATTACAACAGCTTTTCCTTTTATCATTGCATCGTAACCAAATACAGCTACTTCTTTAGAACTTGGTAATTTCTTTCCTTTGAATAACGCACTTTCTTCAGCTGCTGCTGCTGCTATAAATCCACTTTGTGTAGCACCTGGACATAATGCTGTAATCGTTACACCAAATTCTCTAACCTCATTATCAACCGCTTCAGAAAAACTCAAAACATATGGTTTAGTTGCACAATAAACCGCCATTGTTGGTCCGGGAACAAACGCTGCAGTTGAAGCAACGTTCATTATTTTACCACTTTTACGTTTCAACATATCTTGTAAATACAGCTTTGTAAATTGTGTTAATGCTGTAATGTTCAAATTTATCATTTGGTGTTCTTTCTCCCATTCCGTTTCTGAAAACATCCCAAAATCACCAAAACCAGCATTATTAATCAGATAATCAACTTGAATTCCTTGTTGCTTGGTTTCTTTATATACTTCAAATGCAGCATTTACAACCGATAAGTCTTTACCAATTGTATAAACTGAAACATTGAATTGAGTTTCTAATTCTAATTTAAGTTCGTCTAATTTCGAAATATTCCTAGCAACTAAAACTAAATTACCACCTTTTGCTGCGTGAATTTTTGCTAATTCATATCCAATTCCACTTGATGCGCCTGTAATTAATGCTGTTTTCATATTTCTTAAAAAATTATTTTTTTAAAGGTAAAGTTATTAAATTGAAGATACGATTGTAAAAATCGTTTAAATTAATTCAAGTTTAAAATTAATAAAAAAGAAAGATTTGTAAATTAGATATACATAGAAGAACAAAATAATAACTCAAAATATAAAACTAAAAAACCTTATTCTATATTACCTCTATTAACTTTGTTTTTTCAATAATGTCTACTAACGCTTTATATAAAACATCAAGATCTTCTTGGGAGTTAAATCCTTGGACAGAATATCTCAGGTATACGTTTTCTCCTTCACGAGCTAAAGGTATTTCAATTCGATAGATGTCAACCAATAGGCGATGCAATTTTTCTGGCTCTTTGGTGTGGATAGGTATGCTAAACAATTGGGCGAAAAATTCGGAAGTTAATGAAGCCAAAGGTTGAGTACCTAGTAATTTGCAAAATCTTGGGGCGTTTTCAATTAATAAGCGATGACAAACCTCTCTCACTTTTTCCCATTCATATTCTTTTAGAAATTCAATGGACTTCTTGATACTTAAAAAGGCAGAGAAGTCGCGAGTTCCTGTCATCTGAAAATGGTCTAAAAAAAGAGAATCGGAAGGGTAGATACTTTTATACCCCCAACTTACTACC
>CANCQX010000130.1 GCA_947380375.1 Flavobacteriales bacterium | reverse complement strand
ACTAATTCTTTTTTTGACTCTTGAAGTTTCATTATTTTTTCTTCAATTGTATCTGGACAAATCAAACGAACAGCTACTACATTTTTCTTCTGTCCAATTCTATAACAACGGTCAATTGCTTGATTTTCTACCGCAGGATTCCACCAAGGGTCAACCAAATAAACATAATCAGCTGCTGTAAGGTTTAGACCGGTCCCTCCTGCTTTCAAACTGATAAGAAAAACTCGCACTTCAGCATTTGTTTGAAATTCTTCTACTCGATCTTGTCTGTTTTTTGTTTTTCCGGTTAAATATTCAAAAGGAATATTGCTCTTTTCTAACTCTATCTTTATTAAATCTAACATGGAGACAAATTGAGAAAAAACAATTATTTTATGATAAGATGATTTAGAAGTTATTTCGTCCATTAAAACTGTGATTTTAGCAGAAGAATCACCATAATATTCTTGATCATTTATCAAAGCTGGAGAATTACAAATTTGCCTCAATTTTGTTAAACCGGCTAACATATACATCGTATCCATATATTTTTTCTGACTTTTAGAAGCCATCAAAAACTCTTTAAATTCTTGCTTATAGGAATCGTAAACTTTTCTCTGCTCTTCTTCCATTTCACAATAAATAACCATTTCGGTTTTATCTGGTAATTCTTTTGCTACTTGTGCCTTGGTCCTTCTTAATAAAAAAGGATTTATTTTTTTTTGTAATTCAATTGCTCGACGAGTATCTTTAAATTTATCAATCGGAGCTGAATAATTATCTTGAAAAGCTTGTTTATTTCCCAATAATCCGGGACAAGCAAACGAAAACTGACCATACAAATCAAACGTATTATTTTCGATTGGAGTTCCTGTTAATACAATTTTATTACGTGATTTTAAAAGACGAACAGATTTATAACGTTGCGATTCGGGATTTTTAATAGCTTGAGATTCATCTAAAAAAATATAATTAAAAGTGTATTCCTTTAAAAATCGAATATCAGATAATAATGTTCCGTAAGAAGTTAAAATGATCTCATACTTATTAAAATCGTGCGAATTTTTAATTCTATCAACTCCATAAATTGTTTTAATTTTTATTGAAGGAGCAAATTTTTCAACCTCAGCTTGCCAATTAAAAATCAACGAAGTTGGTACGACAATTAAATTTGTGTTTTTTCTTCCTTTTTCACGTTGAGATAAAATAAAAGCTATTATTTGAATTGTTTTTCCCAAACCCATATCATCAGCCAAGCATCCTCCAAACTCAAACTCATCTAAAAAATTTAACCAATTTAAACCTTCTTTTTGATATTCTCTTAATGTTGCATTCAATTCTTTTGGAACTTCAACTTTTTCAATCGATTGAAATGAAGCCATTTTTGAATGATAATAAGCTAATTGTTCTCTAGCTTCATTCGTCAAAACTTCCTCTTCGTACAATTCAGAAACTTCAGAAAAATTCATTTTATGCGTTCGAATTGAATCTTTACCCACTTCACCCGATCTAAAATATTTTGAAAATTTCTCAATCCATTCTTCAGGCAATAAACCAATAGTTCCATCACCTAATTCTATAAATTTAGACCGATTTTTAACCGATTTTTGGAGTTGTTTTAAAGAAACATCTTGATCTCCAAACTTTACTTTTAAAGAGGTATCAAACCAATCCAACCCACTATTTACAGAAACTGAAATAGAGGCTTTATTAGAGTTTAATTTATTGTTTTTTAAATCACTAAAACCTAAAATTGTTATTCCTTCATCTCGCCATTTTTCAAAAACATCAAAAAACCAACCTTCTTCTAAAAATTCTTGTTTATGAACATAAAAATAACCTTGTTCTAATTGATCTTCGAAATAGGGATGCTGTCTTAAAAGAATGGAAATAAATCGGATTTCTAACTCTTCATCTCTATCAATTAAAAAAGTGTTTCCTTTAGCATCTGATGAATAAACTTGCTTTTTAGAAAATAAAGGAACTTCGATATTTCCATATTTTACAACAGGAGAAATAATAACATAATCATCTGAATCCGAAAGGTAAATCATTTTATCTTTCTTGTTTTCAGCAGTAAAATCTTTAATCTGTTTTTTCGTTGCGAGCTTTAAATAAGAATAATTAATCTTTATCTTATGTTCTAAATTTGCTAAGATTGTCTCTTGAAATTCTTTAAATTTAGATTCGTGAATTAATATAGTTTGGTTATTTTTTTTGAAGAAATTAATTACTCGAATGTAATCAGGATTATCCAACAAATACATTGATTTACCCACTAAAACAAAGTAATTATATTTGAGTTTCAAATCTCTAATCTCGTATGATTTATCTAAAATATCAATTCTACCAGAAACCTCATAGAATGTATTTTTTTGATTAACATTTAAAATTAAATCGGATTCTAATATTTTGAGATCTATTGGAATAATCGACGTTGATTTTAATGTGTCTGCTACATTTGAATCGTGGTAATAAGCATCTAAATTTAAAGGGTTTAGAACAATAGCTTTCAATGCCTCAATATCTGAAAGTGAACTATTTCGAACAGCATTATTTTGAAACTTTACTAATCCTGAATAAAATTTCAATTCATTTTTATCGTCTGATTTCCAAACATAATCAATTGGATTTTTTGTTGAAAAAGGGTTTTTCACTTGTCCTTCTTTCGTCAACTTCGATTCAAGTAGTTCAATAAAAATATAATCATAATAGCGATGCTGACCTAACACTATAAATAATTTTGAGTCTTTTAACTCTACTTTTCCTGTTTTAATTTCTTTTTTAACTGGTAATAAATTTTCTTCTAATAATTTTTTAGTTACCTGATTAACCGGTAAAATCTCTTTAATTTTTGGTGTAATTGATAATTCTCTTCCAAAATATTCTAATTGAAAATAAGCATCCAAAATTGGTTCATTTTCTAAACCATAATCAAGTGCTTTGGAATGTAAAACTTCATTTCTTAATACTTCATCAAAAAAGACTCTTAACTCTTTTCGATCTTTAATATTATACATCAATTGAACTTGATGTTCACACATTTTTTTCTTTGGAGTTTTACATTCACACGAGACTATTAATTTCTCATTTAAAAATTTAATAGAGATTGGATGTGTTTTATAAAAACTATAAGAGTCTTTAAAAGTACCTTGATTTATTTTTAAGCTAAGCACCTGCAAATCAAAATATCCTCGCTTACCATCATTCGCAAACTCAAGACTATTTTTAAGTAGAAAAGTATTTGTTAGGTCTGAAATTGAAAAATTTTCAAAAATATAATCTGTAGGGTGGTATAAATTATTCTCTTCTGTATCCTCTAATTTTAAAGTAGATATTTCCGAATCTTCTACTTCTAAAGGTTCAGCAAATTCACTATCCGCATTAATTAAAACATTAACAATATGTTTACATACTGGCCCCATATCAAAGAGACAAGAACATTTTGAAGTTTTAACTTTATCCTTATTATATTCAATTGTAACATTATAAATTTTAGAACCTTTGACTTTAGCTGTGATTTCATTTTCAGTTATATTCAATTCTTTTACTATAGAATCATTACTTCTATCTCTCGTTTTTTGAGAGGTATAACTGTTAATATACTTTTCGAAAGCTTTGTTCAGGAGAACCATCTATAAATTTTGTTTTTCTTTGCTAAAATTACTCAATAATTAATTTTAAAAACTAAGAATTTAAACATTCTACATTATAAATTTACCTTTCATTTTTACAGGCTTTCTTTTCAAACCTATTTTCATTATATTTGTAACTCATAAATTTTAGCTATGTCTAAAGAATTAGTTAACGAAACAATATCATCAGTGGATTTTGAAACTTTCAAACAAGAAGTTATTTCAGATTTCCGTTTAGCTTGTGAATCTCGAGAGGCCTCATTATTAGGTCGAAGAGAGGTACTTACAGGCAAAGCAAAATTTGGTATTTTTGGTGATGGTAAAGAATTAGCACAAATTGCTTTAGCAAAACAATTTCAAAATGGGGATTTTAGATCTGGTTATTACCGTGATCAGACTTTAATGTTAGCTATTGACCAATTAACTTTACAGCAATATTTTGCAGGTTTATATGGTCACACTAATGTTGTTGAAGAACCTCTTTCTGCAGGCCGTCAAATGGGTGGACATTATGCTTCACGAAATTTAGATGAAAATGGTGAATGGAAAGATCTAATGGTTCAAAAAAATAGTTCTTCAGATATTTCACCTACTGCCGGACAAATGCCCCGTTTATTAGGATTAGCACAAGCTTCTAAAATATATAGAGAACACCCAACTTTAAGTCAATTAGAGAAATTTAAAAAATTCACAAATAATGGAAATGAAGTTGCATTCGGAACAATTGGTGATGCTTCAACTTCTGAAGGTCCTTTTTGGGAAACGATAAATGCAGCAGGTGTTTTACAAGTTCCAATGGTAATGTCTGTTTGGGATGATGGTTATGGAATTTCAGTAGCACGTCATAAACAAACTACAAAAGATAGCATTTCTGAAGCATTAGCAGGAATGAAGAGAACTAAAACAAAATTAGGTTACGAAATCTTGGTAACAAAAGGTTGGGATTATGCTCATCTTTGCGAAACTTATGAAAAAGCTGTTGCAATTGCAAGAGAAGAACACGTTCCTGTTTTAGTTCACGTAAAAGAAGTATGTCAACCACAAGGACATTCAACTTCTGGTTCTCACGAAAGGTACAAACCATTAGATAGGTTGAATTGGGAAACTGAATACGATTGTATTTCAAAATTCAAAGAGTGGATTTTAAATTTTAATGCCGATGGTTTAACTTTAAGCACTGAAGAAGAATTAGATACAATTCAACAAGAAGCTAAAATAACCGTTCGAGATAATAAAAATGCAGCTTGGAAATCTTACCTTGATGAAATAAAAATAGACTTAGAAAATGCTGTTTCTTTAATGAAATCTGTTGCAAAGGAAAGTCCAAATAGTGTTTTCATCTATAAAGAAATAGAAGTTTTAGAGAAAGAAAAGGAACCTCTTAGAAAGATGATTTTTAATTCAGCTAGAAAGGTTTTAAGAATTGCCCATAATGAAAATACAGTTTCTAAAATTGCATTAGCTTATTGGATTGAAAATGAATTGAAAATGAACGAGTCTAGATATAGCTCTCACATTCATTCTGAATCTAAATATAGCATCAATGCTATTGAAATCATAGAACCTACTTATGATGCTGATCCTGTGATGGAAGATGGTCGTATTATTTTAAGAGAAAATTACCGAAAATTATTTGAAAAGTATCCTGAAGCACTAATTTTTGGTGAAGATGCTGGTAAAATTGGTGGTGTAAATCAAACATTAGAAGGGCTTCAAGATCAATTCGGAGAAATAAGAGTTTCTGATACTGGAATTCGTGAATGCACAATAGTAGGTCAAGGTATAGGTTTAGCAATGAGAGGGTTACGTCCAATTGCAGAAATTCAATATTTAGATTACTTATTGTATGCTCTACAAGTAATGTCGGATGATTTAGCAACAGTTCAATACAGAACTAAAGGCGGTCAAAAAGCTCCATTGATTATAAGTACTCGTGGTCACAGATTAGAAGGTATTTGGCACAGTGGAAGCCCAATGGGAATGATCGTAAATGCTGTTAGAGGTATTTATGTTTGTGTACCTAGAAATATGACGAAAGCAGCTGGATTTTACAATACATTGATGGAAGCAGATGAACCTGCTTTAGTTATCGAGCCGTTAAATGGTTATAGAGCTAAAGAACCATTACCAAACAATATCGGTGAATTTAAAATTCCTTTAGGTATACCTGAAATTGTAAAAGAAGGATCTGATCTTACACTTGTTTCTTACGGATCAACTTTCAATATTTGTGAAGTCGCAGTTAAGCAATTAGAAGAAATCGGAATAAGTGTAGAATTGATTGATGTACAAACTTTAATTCCTTTTGATACAAAACATATTATTAAATCATCATTAGAAAAAACGAACCGTTTATTAATTATTGATGAAGATGTTAGCAGTGGAGCAACTGCATATATGTTGAACAAAATATTGGTTGAACAAAAAGCATTTACTGTTCTTGATTCTGCTCCAGAAACTTTAAGTTCAAAAGATCATAGACCTGCTTATGGAACTGATGGAGATTATTTCTCAAAACCAAGCTTAGATGATATTTTTGAAAAAGCTTATAAAATGATGAGTGAAGTAGATCCTATTCGTTATCCAAATTTATATTAAAAATCCATTTCAAAAAAAATCCAAATTTATATAAATTTGGATTTTTTTTGATCTTAAAATTGGGTCACATCCATTTTCTGGGTACTAAAAATAATTACACATCAATTAACAATTATAATTTAAACATATCAACCTTAATAAGGCTCTTAATTTCTCCTATGTTTGTCTAAGTATAATTATTTGTAAATTTTACATAAATTATTTATTGGTGAAAAAGAGTGAGAGCAGAATTATTTTCAAATAGCTTTAAAAGCATATTCAAAGTGAGAGATTGCCTCATTCTTTTTTATTTCTTAGAGTTTGAACAGAATGTAAGGAACTACCACATTTTAAAGGTAATATCCTGAATATCCACTAGGAGAAAAAACGACGAGAAATAATTCACTTTTAAATTTAAACATATTTATTATGAAAATTTTAAAGCAAGTTTTAGGTGTTGATATAGCTCAAAAAGAGTTAGTTGTTACATTAGGAAGAATTGATGAGGATCTTTCTGTCGAATTGTATTCATATCGTGTATTCCGAAATAGTGAAACGGGTTTTGTTGCCTTATTAAAATGGTTAATAAAGGAAACTGACAAGTCTGTTAAACTACAAGTTGTCATGGAAGCTACAGGTGTTTATCATCAAAAATTTGCCTATTTTTTAGCGGACAAAAAAATTGATTTAAGTATTGTTTTACCTAATAAAATCAGCAATTTTATTAGAACTTTAGAAACAAAAACAATAACAGATAAATCATGTTCACAAGCAATAGCACGTTTTGGTTTAGAACGTAAATTAGACAACTGGAAAAAACCAAACAAATTGTACAAAACACTTCAACAATTCACTCGAGAACGAGACCAAATTGTTGCTGAAAGAGTCATTGTTAAGAATCAAATTCATGCTGAAGAATCTGAAATTGAACCAAATAAAAAAAGTTTAAAAAGATTAAAAGAAAGATTGAAGTTATTGAATAAGCAAGAAGTTGAAATAAAATTTGACATTCAAAAATGTATAGACTCGAACGAAAATGTAAAGCAAGTCGTTGAGAAAATCTGTACTATTCCAGGTGTAGGACAATTAACAGCTGTTATCGTTTTAGCTGAAACTAATGGTTTTGAGTTAATTAAAAATAAAAAACAACTAGTTAGTTATGCCGGTTTTGATATTAAAGAAAAGCAATCTGGAACTTCAATCAAAGGCAAACCAAGAATTTCTAAAAAAGGTAATCGATTTTTAAGAAAAGCGATGCACTTCCCTTCTTTGAGCGCCATTAAATCATCCAACACTCATAAAGATTTATTTGCAAGAATTACAGCTAGAAGTGGTGTAAAAATGAAAGCCTTAATTGCTGTACAGAGGAAAATTTTAGAATTAATTTACATAATTTATAAAAATGAAACTACTTATGAGCCGGATTATGAAGAAAAGAAAAGAGTGCAGCTACAAGTAACTGACACTCTTACAAACTAGCTCGAAGCCGTTTTATAAAACAAAGGTAGAAAAAATTAATATTTTTCTTGGATATTAACACAGAATCTCACTTTTCCTTGATGAA
>CANCQX010000129.1 GCA_947380375.1 Flavobacteriales bacterium | reverse complement strand
CTACAGTTGTACTACTACCTTGGTTAAAGCCAAATTCCAACATAGTTTCGCTACCTTGATTAAAATGTGTATTAGTTCCTGTTATGGTTAATGTTAATGTTTGTCCAGCATCCGCTGAGTTCGGAGTAACAGATGCTAAAGCTGGTGGTGTTAGACCATTAACATGAAAACCTTTTGACAATGAAAGGTAACCATCCGTATAATTAAAGGTTGAAATATCATAATCACCAGTATATGTATTTTTTGGAACAGTAATATTTGCTACTAAAGTTGTTGGACTAGTTGCATTAATAGAATTTACAATAGTTGTACCACTACCTTGATTAAACCCAAATTTTAGAGATGTTCCACTACCTTGGTTAAAATGTGTATTTGTTCCTGTTATGGTTAAGGTTAATGTTTGTCCAGCATCCGCTGAGTTCGGAGTAACAGATGCTAAAGTAGGCGGTGTTAAACCATTTACATGAAAACCTTTAGACAATGAAAGGTAACCATCTGTAGAATTAAAGGTTGAAATATCGTAATCACCAGTATACGTATTATTTGGAACCGTAATAGTTGCAACCAAAGTAGTAGGACTAGTAGCATTAATAGAATTAACAATTGTTGTACCACTACCTTGATTAAACCCAAATTTTAGAGATGTTCCACTTCCTTGGTTAAAATGGGTATTTGTTCCTGTAATGGTTAATGTTAACGTTTGTCCAGCATTTCCAGAATTAGGGGTAACCCAAACTAAACTTTGTGAAAAAGTTATAAAAGGAAAAAGTAGTAATGTAAAAATTGGTAGGATTCTATTCATGTTTATTTATATGGAGTATGTATTTATCAAATATAGTATTATTTTTTTTAGACTCAAAAAATAGTTTCATTAGATTGTCATAATTAAATTTTATTTTATTCAATTTAATTTTAATGAAGCTATTTTTTTCATTACTAATTAAATTATTTACTTTTTCAATTAAAATAGGATATAAAAATTTAATATACTTTGGGTCCGTTGAATTTACATTGCATTTTAAAATTGTCAAATATGCGTTATTAAAGTCATGAATATTGTAATATAATCCTGAAAGATTCAAAATTGATTCTTCGAAATTTGAAGAAATAGAAAGTGCTTTATTAAAATATTCTATTGCTTTTTTTGTTTGACCTAAATTAGCATAACAAGTTGCAAGATTATTTAATACATGAATATTATAAGGAGCTATTTTGTAAGCTTTTTCAAAATCTAATTTAGCTTGAAGATCATTTCCAAGTGAAAACTCACCTACTGCTTTGTACCAATAAATCGGAACTGAAGTAGGATCAATTTCATAAAAATCATTTTGAGTTTTATCAGCCTCTTCAATCATAGCATTCCAATTTAAACTTTTATGAGCTTCATAAAGTAAATGATTATGAAGTTCTCCTTGGTATCTATTAGAACTAACAACAAATGACATTGAAGTTGATATAATATATAATACAATGATGTATTTCAACTTAAACAAAGGTAACTTATTGAATTTTAAATAATTAAATTTTAAATAATATTCTGAAAAAATAATTGAAAACAATAAGAAAAGTAATAATTGATGTTCAATTCTTTCTAAAGGAAAATCAGTTAGCGCTATAAATAAATATCCACCTATTGAAGCAAGCAAAGCAGAATATAACCATATATTTTTTATCGTTTCAGAATTCTTTAAAAGCCTAAACAAGTAATAAATCAATACGCAAAAAATGGCTATATATGCTAAAAACCCTATTATTCCTGTCTCACTAAAAACCCATAAAAAATCATTATGGGGGCGTTGAAAAGTTGTAATACCGTTTCTAACAGCTGGATCAGGAAATTTATCTAATCCATTTTCAGAAAAGTGAATTTGCCAATTTCCCGCTCCTACTCCAAAAATGAAGTTTTTCTTAATTATTTGATTTGTATTTTCCCACATGGAAATCCTCTCAACAATACTATCTGTATTAAATAATCGTGAAAATTTGTCTTTATTAAGAAGGGTGAAAATAGAAAGTGTAGCTATTAAAATAGTAGAAAATAAAATAATTGGTTTTATAGAAAATTTATTAGCTATCTGATTTCTTTTTAAAAAAATCAGAACTAAGAATACAAATACAAAAATGATAAATGCCAATAGAACAGTTCTAGTTTGAAGAATCCAAAGTAAACACATTATAATTGGAATCACTATAAAGGTTAAAACTTTCCATTTTTTAGAAATAAAAAGTGTTATAAAAAAGAAAGGGAATGCGATGAATAGAAGAGAGGATAATAAATTTTTGTGACCTATTGTTGAATTAATTTCATATATATAATCACTAAAATTTGCTACTGATGAATCGAATTGTAATAACTGATAAATAGCTATTAAAACAACTATTATTACAAGTGAAAAAATTGATTTTGCTAACGAAGCTAAACTAAGTTGCTTTTGAATAATTAAAAAACAGGTAAAAATCAAAAATAATGATTCTACAAATATTTTTGAAAATGAATAAAGACTTTCAGAAATAAGATTCGATTGAAAAAACGAGATAAAATAAGCAAAATTGAACAGTAAAATAATATAAAAAAGTCCTGATTTTAAATATCGAAAATCATTGCTAATTTTTTTGATTGAAATTTGATAAAAAATTAAAATACCTATTAAAAAAACAAATAGAGTTAGTAAAATTTGTCTTGGAATTAAAACAGGATCAACTATTTTGTTAGAATAAATTAACGGCAATATCAGAAAAAAATAAAAATAAATTTTCTCGAAAATCGTCGAGTTATTTACTTTATTATCTTCAATTACTACTTTATTCTTTTGTATTTTCTTACTCAAATTAAAAGTTTTAAAACATATGGCTCAAATTCAATTAAAGCTAATTTTGACTCAAAGTAAATCGTTTCCAATCTAGCTGTGTCGGTTTTTAAAAGTGTTAATTGTTGAACTTTATTTTTGTCAGGAGTATGTTCGATGATTGAGTCTATTTTTGTAACTAATATCGTTTTTAAAAATAATCTATATTTTGGATCTACGGAGTTTACACTGGATTTATCAATTGTTTGAAATGCAAGCTCAAATCTCTTTGTATTAAAGTATATAGCTGCTAAATTCAGCAATGTTTCTTCAAATTGAGTAGAAATAGAAAGTGCTTTTTTATAGTATAATTCAGCATCTTTATGATTTCCAAGTTTTTCATGACAACTAGCTAAATTATTTAATACATGAATATTAAAAGGGTCTATTTTATAAGCATTTTCAAATTCAATTTTTGCACCGTTTATATTTTCAGACGTAAATAACGCAACCCCTTTATACCAAACTAATGGTATAGACATTGGATCAATTGAATAAAATAAATTGTTTGCCAAATCAACTTCTTCAATTACTTTATTCCAATTGGTAGCTTTATAAGCCAAATTCATTTGACTCGTATGCATTTCACCTTTGTATCTTTTTGTTGTGACAGTAATTAAAAAAATAAAGAACACCAAAATAGAGAGTGAAAAAGATGATAGACCAATATTCAAAGGTTTTAATTCTGTCTTTTTAGTTAAATAATAATTCCCTAGAACAATGGAGAAAATGATATATACTATTATTTGATGCTCTATTCTTTCAAAAGGAAAATCCGCAAATGCAATAATAATATACCCTATAATCGTTGAGAAACACAAGGCATACAACCAATTAGCATTTTTTTCCTGTTGATTTCTAATCAATTTTATACAGTATAAGAAAAAAGCTACAAATAAGAATAAATAAGAGATTATTCCAATGATTCCCATTTCACAAAATATCCAAAGAAAATCATTGTGTGGCCGTTGATAGGTCATCGTTCCATTCGCAACAAGATCACCAATTCCAAATTTATCAAGTCCAAATTTCGGGAAATAAATTTGCCAATTTCCAGCACCTACACCAAAATAAATGTTTTCTTTGATCATTTGTATAGAGTTTTTCCATAACAAAACTCTAGTTTTAAATGTATTGTCACTAAAAAGATGTGGAAATAAATCTCGATATTTAATTGAAATATATGCTATACCAGTTATTATAAGAACCATTGGTACAACTAATAGAAATAGACGTAATTTACTAATTCCTTGTGATTTTAAAATTATTAAAAAAGCAATACTTAATATAAAGAATAAAATAAAACTTATTATAACGGTTCTAGTTTGAAGTATCCAAAAAATAATGAGAATAATTAACACCAATAAGATAGAAATGTACTTCCATATTCTACCTATTCTAAATGAATATATTACGAATGGCAAGGTTAAAAATAAAATAGATGCTAGTAAATTTTTGTTTCCATTACTAGATGTGATTTGATTTGCATTTATAATGAAGATTTCATTAAATTCATATAAATTAATTATTTGGTAAAGAGCAATAGCTAGAATTATAATTGTGAAACCCACAACTGATCTAATTAAAGAATCATTTCTCAATTGTTTTTGGATAATTAAATAGGTTGTCAGTATGAAAAATAGTATTAATCCAAGAACTTTCGAAAATAGATAAATGCTTTCTGAAATAATAATTGATTTATAAAACGAAAGAAGTATTGAAGTTATAAATACTAAAATCCCAATAAAAAAAGGGGTTTTTAAAAATGAAAAATCAGCTTTTAGCTTATTAATAGATAATTGATAGGAAATAGTTATACCAATTATTAATATAAAAAGGGTTAGGAATATCTGTCTTGGTATTAAAACAGGGTCTATAATACTTTCAGAATATATAATAGGTAGAATTATAAAAAACAGAAAATATATCTTCTCAAAAACTGTTTTTTCTGAGGTTGGTGTTGCATCTAATACAATCGGTTTCTTTTTTTTATTCAATTTCTTATTGTTTAGAATCAATAATTTTTGTTACAAACTTAGGTAATTCTTGTTAAAATAGGTTTATGTTTTTTTTAAACACAAAAAGCTGCCTCTTGTCAGAAGCAGCTTTTGTTTTAAAAGAGTACTATTATTTTACAATTTGTTCAGTTGTAACTGTATTATTATTTTTAATGGTTACTATATAGGTACCTGAAGATAAAGAGTTCATATCAATTTTAATGACTTTATCAAAATACTTTTTATTAACGACCACTTTTCCAATAATATCAGTTATGCTTACTTCAGACATCTTATCATTACCAAGTACAATGGTTATATAATCATTGAATGGATTTGGATAAATCTTAATTTTATTATTTTCAATCTGAGAAATTCCAGCTGAATTACCGCCATTAAATTCTACAATATTTAATTGATCATAAGCTGTCAAAAATTGTCCTTCCATTTTTGTTGGACAGTATAATTGAAGGGCGAATTTGAAAACCCCAATCGAGTCAGAGATTGCATATACTTGTGTTATTACAGAAGTTACTCCCGCTTTATCAACGATTTTCCAATTCACTGAAATCGAATCAGAATTGATTTTTTTATATTCTATAATAAATGCCGAATCAATTTTAGCAATGTCTAAAGCACAATTTTTAACTGCAACTGTAAAACTACTATCTTTTACTGAAGCAATACCTAGAATTGTTTTGTTTACAATTGTATTTGTAGGAGAAGTAATAATGAAATTTATTTCTAAAGTTTCACCACTAGCATCTTTTATTTTTACTGATTGTAATCCAGCACATAAGTATGGAGTTGCAGATTCAGTTGAATTGTTTGAATATTCAAATGTATATGGCGGTTTTCCTCCGAAAGCTATCGTTGATGCAAACCCATCACAAGCGCCTGGTGAAGTTTCACCAGTTGGAATTACATAACCTGTTAAAGGTATAGACGGCGCACTTATTACTTTATAATTTGCTATTATTCCAGTAGCCATAATTTTACAACCTTGTGCGTCTTTTACTTCTAATTTATATGTGTCATGACATAAATTGTCAACAAAAGGAGTTGTTGCTTTATTATTCCAAAAGTATTCATATGGAGCAATCCCACCGGCAACTGTAGAATATATAGTTCCATCGCATACGTTAACACCTGTTATATCTGAAGTAGCTAAGGAAACCGAAAGTGTTGAGTTTACACACGGGTTTGTAGGAACATTAATTCCAACTTTTCCTATAGTTTCCAACGAACAACCATTACTTGTTACTCTAACTTTATAAATCCCTGGACATAATCCAGATTGTGTTAAGTCAGTACTTCCTAAATTGTTACTCCATGTATATGTATAATTTGCTGCACCTTTAACAGTAGCAACTAAAGAACCATCACATTGACCTTGAGCAGATACATTTGTTTCAGCCATAGTAACGAACATTGTTGAATTTAAACATGGATTGTTATTAACGGGTGTAGCTTCCACGTCTACTTTTGCGATGAAGTTTTTAGTACATCCCAAACTATCTTTAATAATAACAGAATAAGGTCCTTCACATAAATTATTGAAATTCGGAACTACCGATGTCAAAGTACTTCCTGTTGAAGTGTTCGCTGTTATTTTATATGAGTAAGGAATTGCTCCACCAGTAGCATAAACTCCTATTTTCCCTAAACAATTACCTGCAGTAGTTGGAACTGTATAAATAATTGCACCATTTAATGTTGAACCTGTACAAGGATCTTTAGGAGCACCTACTTGTACTAATCCTACCTCCGTTTTAATACAACCATTTGCATTAACAGTCAATTTATACATACCTGGACATAACCCTGATTGAGTTAAGTTTGAGTTTCCTAAACCATTACTCCAATTATAAGTATAATTAGTCGCACCTGTTATCGTTGCTGATAAAGTACCATTACAAGAAGCTGTAGCTAATGAAGTTGAGTTAGTAGAAACAAATGTAATAGCTAAAGATGAACCTTTACATGGATTTACCAAAGAAGCAGTATCAACTGGAACAAGAACAGGAAATGATTTTATACATCCTGCACTATCGATAATAACAGCTGTAAAGTTACCAGCGCATAAATTATAAAAGAATGGTGTAGATACTGCTAATGCATTTCCATTTGCTCCACTATTGTTTACAACATTATATTTGTATGGTGAATGACCACCACTTGCATTGATAAAGAATTTACCTGTACAAGTAGAATCTGATGCTGATGGAGTAACTGCCGATACATAACCTTTTAAAGTTGATCCATTACATGGATTTGGAGTATTAATAACAGGCTCTGTAGTAACATTTGCTGTTACATTTATTTTACAACCGATATTATCTGTTACCACAACATTGTAATTACCTGCACACAAATTTGAAATTTCATTTTGATTAACAAATGTTGCACCATTATCTGCAGAATATTTATAAGGAGATTGACCACCAGTTGCCTCAACTTTTATCATACCGTTACAAGTTGCTGCATTAAACGCATTTGTAGTTGATGTGCTCGCAGCAAGGGAAGTATTTGCGCAAAGATTAACATTTGTAATTGAATCAATGTCTACTTTGAAATTGATTATTTTTGAGCAACCCAACGTATCAATTATTTTAACACTATAATTTCCAGCACATAAATTATTAAAGCGTGGTTCTTTTGATGTCATAGATGTTGTTGATGAACTTGCCAAAACAAACTGATATGGAAATTTTCCTCCATTTGCATTAATTGCTACTTTTCCAACACAATTTCCTGGTGTAGTAGGTTCTGTAGAAGAAACAAGACCACTTAAAGTAGAACCAATACAAGGATTTGGTGTTGTGTTATTTTGGTTTATTTGTATTATTGCATCTAAATGAATTATACATCCTAAACTATCTGAAACTCCAATTTTGTATGTTCCTGCACATAAATTATTG
>CANCQX010000128.1 GCA_947380375.1 Flavobacteriales bacterium | reverse complement strand
GCAATTTCAGATATTACAGTTATATATTCTAAATATCCAAATCCAGAACCTCCGTATTCTTCAGGAATAAAAACTCCCATTAAACCAAGTTCTCCCAATTTTTTAAATACATGTATTGGAAACTCTTGTGATTCATCCCAATCCATAATGAACGGACGAATTTCTTTCTCAGTAAAATCACGCACCATTTGTGCAATCATAATCTGGTTCTCGCTTTGATCAAAGTTCATTTTTTCTATTTTAAAGTAATTACACTTAACTAATAACTCACTAAATTAACAATATTGTCTGAAAATGATTTTAATTTTTCATTACCTTTTAAAAAATCTAATGATACTAAAAAATTAAATCCTGCAATTTCAGCTCCACATTTTTTGATTAAATTTGCCGTAGCTTCAGCAGATCCACCAGTTGCTAATAAATCATCATGAATTAAAACGCGTTGTCCTTTCGTTAAAGCATCGATATGAATCTCAATAGTTGCAGATCCATATTCTAAATCATAATCATAACTAATTTTATTATATGGTAATTTACCTTTTTTACGAATTAAAATAAATGGTACTCCTAACTTCATAGCTAATGGGTATCCAAATAAAAATCCTCTGCTTTCAATTCCTGCTACAGCTTCAATATCTTGATTTTTATATGTTTCATATAAATGATCCAACATATCATTTGACAAAACTGAATCTAACATTATAGGAGTAATATCTTTAAAATCAATACCTTCCTTTGGAAAATTTGGTACATTTCTAATTGCATTATTTATTCTTTCTTTTAATTTCATTTTACAAATATAAATATGGTTTTAATTTCTCAAACAATTCTTCATTAATTAAAACAGATTCTTTAATTTCATTTAAGTTTTTAAATCCATTTTTCTGTTCCCTCATTTTTATTAATGAGTTTGCAATATTCCACCTAAAATAAGGATGTATTTTTAAATCTTCGAGTTTCACAGTATTTAAATCTATTCTACTAATTTTCAGATTATCAATAGTGATCAACTCTTTAATTATTTCAAATTTTTCTTGATCCATTTTCCAAACCTCTAATAATTGGGTCTTTTGATAAAAGCCCCCTAATTCATTTCTTCTCTTTAAAATTTGTTTTGCGAAAAATGGACCTATGCCTTTAATACTTAATAATTGCACTTCATTAGCAGAGTTTATTTCTATTAATTCAATCGTTTTTTCTTCTTTCTTAAATGTTTCGAATTGCTGATTTTTTTTTATTGAATAATAGGTGGAATCTTTAATTATATCAAACAACTCATCTGAAATTACAAATATTTTTTTTAGATCAACATTTGAACTTAAACCTCTCTTTGAAAAATTCAACACAACTTCGGCTTGTTTAATTGAAAGTCCTAATTTCATCCAATCTGATTTTGAATATAAATTAGGGTCAAATTTACTTATAGGCCGATTGTAAACTCGTTTTTTTTTATCTTTAAAAGTATAAAATTCTTTTTTATGATAATTTGTTGACTTCCTATTTTCATATTCCCATTTTTTAGACGGAAACGAATTAAGTGAAATTTTATCTTCTTTTTTTAAAAAATAATATAATCTAGGAGTGTAAATAATAAAGAAGAGAATAAAACTTAATAAGATGACTGCTCTTCGATTTCTTTTTGATAGGTTAAAATTGATTTGGTTTTTCATTATTAAATGGAACCTTTCTTTTTAGTGATAATGTAAATTGGAATTCCTAAAAAGACGATGATTAAACCTAAACCAGTACTTTTTGTGTCATAAATTAATAAATCAATGCAAATTGCGAGAGTAATAATAATATATAATGCTGGAATTATTGGGTAACCAAAAGCTTTATATGGCCTTTCAGTTTTAGGCTCTTTAATTCTTAAAATAAAAAGCCCCCCGATGGTTAGTATATAAAAAAGTAGAGATGCAAAAGTAGAATACTTCAATAATTCTCCATACTGACCAGATAAACATAAAACACTAGCCCATAGACATTGAAGCCATAAAGCAATTGAAGGAACTTGATTTGAATTTAAATTTTGTGCTTTTCTAAAAAACAATCCATCTTTAGACATCGCATAAAAAAGACGAGAACCTGCTAATATTAATCCATTATTACATCCAAAAGTTGAAATCATTATAAGTATAGCCATTATACTTGCGCCAAGACCTCCAAAAATGATTGATGCAGCCGCTGCTCCTACCCTATCGTTACTTGCAAATTTTATTCCTTGTCCAATCGCGTCTTGTGCAGATACACTTCCTTCAATTGGTAATAATGTCAAGTAAGCTACATTTGCTAAAATATAAATGATTGTTACTATCAATGTTCCTAAAAATAAACTTCTAGGAATATTCTTTTTCGGGTCTTTTATTTCACCTGCAATAAACGTAACGTTATTCCAAGCATCAGAAGAAAATAATGAGTTTATTATCGTTGCTCCCATCGCACCCATTAATGCGAACCCAGCAATTGGTATAACAGTAACTTTGCCTGAAGGAAGAATTGTAGTTTTTGTTGCCGCCCACATATCAGCAAAATTATGACTAAATGTATTTGTTTTAAGACCAACTGCTAGTCCTAAAATTATTAATGCAAAAAGCGCGAATAATTTAGCGGAAGTAAAAATCAATTGAATAATCCTACCATTTTGAAGTCCTTTGGTATTAATAAAAGTTAAAAAGATAATACTAAAAATTGCCAATAACTGTGAATACGTTATAGTTAGAAAACCTCCATTTGAGTAGATTTCATTATTTAATTCAGGGAAAAATACAGAAGTGTATTTTGCAAAAGCCACAGCAACAGCTGCAATAACTCCAGTTTGAATAACCGTGAAAACAGTCCACCCATATAAAAAGGAAATCATTCGGCCGTAAGCTCTTTGAATATAAACATACTGACCTCCAGCGTTAGGCATCATACTTGCTAATTCTCCATAACTTAAAGCCGCAAAGATTGTGATAACACCTGTAAGTAACCAAAGAACAAGCATCCAACCTGGAGAACCGATATCTCTCATCATTGCAGCAGTTACTATAAAAATACCTGAACCTATCATTGATCCAGCTACAATACTAGTTGCATCTAATAAACCTAATGTTCTCTTTAATTCAACTTGTTTTGGCATATATTGTTTAGCTATTTACTTTTTAGAAGGTATCAATTTAAACAAATAGTAAGCTATATGAATTAGTGCTATTACCAATGAAGTGATGTATAAACCTGTATCTGAATCATTATTTGATAATGTATAATGATGTAAAAGGCCTACTATTGCTAATAAAATAGCTAAAAATATTCCTGTAAAATACAGGGGTTTTAATCCGTTTTCAGATGGAACCTTATTACCTAATTTACTGTTTTTCGCACCATAAAACATATATACATCAACACCTATTATCATCCAAATTATCAATCTTAACCAAGTATCTAATGGTAAGAAAAACATCATAAATAAACAAGATGCAACACCCAATAATGGAATTAAAGGGACTAAAGGTGTCTTAAAAGAACGTGGTAAATCGGGTTGTTTTTTACGGAGAACAATAATCCCAACACAAACTAAAACGAAAGCTAATAAAGTTCCAATACTTGTCATTTCACCTACAACTCTCGCAGGTACAAATGCAGCAAATAAACTTACGAAAAGCATAAATAATAAATTTGATTTTGAAGGTGTACTGTATTTTGGATGAACTGAAGAAAATACTTTTGGAAGTAATCCATCTTTGGACATTGAAAAAAAGACTCTAGACTGTCCCATTAACATTACCATAATCACAGAAGAATATCCTGCTAAAATTGCAATTATAATCGCTTTATTTAACCATGGATAAGCAGGTACAACGATACCATCAGCTCCCATTGTACCCATATGGTCAATCGCAACTGCAACAGGCGCTATTCCGTCAGCTCCTTGAAAATCAGTATAATTAGCAACTCCAGTCATAACATGAGCAAATAGAATATATAAAACGGTGCAAATTGCTAAAGAAACCAAGATACCGATCGGCATATCTCTTTTAGGATTTTTAGCTTCCTGCGCAGCTGTTGAAACAGCATCAAATCCAATATAAGCAAAGAAAATAACTCCTGCGGCTCTTACAATTCCACTCCAACCAAAACTTCCAAAATCACCTGTGTTATTTGGAATATATGGTGTATAATTTTCTGAATTTATAAAACCCCATCCTAAAGCTATAAATGTTAAAACTACCAATACTTTCAAAGCTACTATAACAGCATTTACTTTCGCTGATTCTTTTGTACCTCTAATTAACAGCAAAGACATTAAAACAACAATAAAAATTGCTGGTAAATTAATTATTCCAGTTTCAATCGCACCATCAGGAAGTGTTACGCTATCAAAAGGCGACATTGTCATAGAAGTCGGAAGATGAAGTCCGATTCCATCTAAAAGCTTGACCAAATATCTTGACCAACTAATTGAAACAGTTGCGGCCCCTACAGCATATTCTAAAACTAAATCCCAACCAATAATCCATGCTATAAATTCACCCATTGTAGCATATGAATATGTGTATGCACTTCCCGCAACAGGAATCATAGAGGCAAATTCAGCATAACATAGACCAGCAAAAGCACATGCTATACCAGCTATAATAAATGAAATTGTTACAGCTGGTCCTGCATTTTCTGCAGCCGCTCCTCCTGTAATTGAGAAAAGTCCAGCTCCAATAATAGCCCCAATTCCTAAAGCAACAAGAGATCTTGCACCTAAAGTTCTTGCTAAGCCACCTTTTTCAGATGCTTCACCTTGAAGATCAGTAATCGATTTTTTAATCCAAAGATTTGCCATATTATCAATTGATATTTAACATTGAAAAGATTCTATACAATGATCAAATTTTGTTATTACTATAATTAAGTTTTTTTTAAGTCGACAAGTTTACCTATTTTTTCAATAATTCAAGTGTTTTTTCTAAAGTTAATGGTTCATAATTCAATTCTTTACGCGAAAAATCTAAATTAAAACCTGTTTTTGGTGGACGAACCGCGGCTTGATTTAAAGTGTTAGATTTAACAGGTTGAATTTTATCTTTCGGTAAATTATAAAAATCTGCAATTCGGTATACTAATTCAATTACAGACATAGTTTCTGGACCAGAAATATGAAATATTCCTTTTTTATTTCTTACTATGATTTCTAAACAACCCCAAGCTAAATCATCGGCCCAAGTTGGGGCTCTATATTGATCATCTACTATGGTCAATTCATTACCTTTTTTAAGTGCTTCTTTCGCCCATAAAACAATATTTGATCTCGATAAATTATGCCCTTCTCCATATACAATAATTGTTCTCACTATTGACCAATCATCTGTTTTTCCATTAATTACAATTTCTTCTGCATTAACTTTGGATTTAGCATAAATACTCAAAGGATTTACTTCATCTTCTTCAGAATAATTTCCTTTTTCACCATCAAAAACAAAATCAGTTGATAACAATTGAAAATGAGCCTTATAAGTAATGGATGTATCTGCTAATAATTTTGTTGAAATTACATTTACATTTTCACATTCCTCAATATGATCTTCACAATAATCAACATTTGTAATAGCAGCTGTATGAATTACATGGGTTGGATAATAAAACTGAAAAATTTTATTAATTTCTAGTTGATTAGAAATATCAAGTGATAAGTAATTATTATCAGGACAATCGGGATTTCTATTTATCCCCTTTGAAGTTGCTATAAAATTCAACCCTCGCTCTAAACAAAGTTTAACTATTTTTTGTCCTAACAAGCCATTAGAACCTGTAATTAAAATTCTCATAAATATTTTATTAATGTGACAATCCAAACAAATGATTTAACTTTTCAATCTGTTCAGGACTTCCTAAAACAAATAATTTTGATTGAGCAACAACTTCAATTTCAAAATCAGGATTTATCAAATACTCACCTCCTGGGGTCTTAAAGCCAATAATTGTAACACCAGTTAATCTCTTCGCTTCAAGTTGACCAATAGTTTTATTCTTAAATTGATCTGGAAGTTCATTAAATGAAATTGATTCAATATTTGCTCCTTTATATCCTTGTACTCTTATAATATCCAAAAATTCCATTACGTCTGGATTTGAAATAAGAGACGCCATATGTGAGCCTCCAATTGCATCGGGCATAATTACATTTTGTGCTCCTGCTATTTTAAGTTTATTAACAGTAGATTGATTAGATGCTCTTGATACTATAAATAAATTGTTCTTGATTTCCCTCGCTGAAAGTACAACATATAAATTATCAGCATCTTTAGGTAAACAACATATCAGTGCCTTTGCAGTTGAAATTTGTGCTCTAAGTAAATTTTCATCAAGCGTCGAATCTCCTTTTATGAATAAATAACCCTGTTGACCTTCAAATTCTGAAATAATTTCCTCGTTATTTTCAATAACAACAAATTTAGTTCCGTGCGCTTTAAGATCTTCAGCTACTTGCATTCCAACTCTTCCGAAACCACAAATAATAACATGCTTCTGTATTTTATTCATCTCTTTTAATATCTTTTTATCTTTAACATATCTTCTATATTCGCCACCTGCTAAAAAATTAGTAATTGATTTTAAAGCAAAAGCAAAAGTACCAAAACTTAATATTATTAATATTGAAGTAAAAATCATTCCTGTGGAAGATAGTGGATGAACTTCTCTAAATCCAACAGTAGAAATTGTTATAATCGTCATAAACAGAGAGTCGATGAAACTCCAGTTTTCAATTAACATAAATCCAATTGTACCACAAGTTATCACACCAACTAGTAGTCCAACAAAAAAATATATATTTTTAAAAAGTTTTGACTTAAACATTGTAAATTACAGTTCCCATATTGATTTTCGACGTTTTCTCTGAAATTTAAAATAATGCTTGTGTTCTAATATCCAAGCCATTCCTAAATAAATAAATAAAGGTGAGCCTAGAGCAATGAAAGAGGCATATATAAATCCAATTCTAACTTTAGATGTATCAATACCTAATTTCCTAGCCCACCATTCACAAACACCATATGATCTCATTTCAAAGAAGAATAACATTTTTTGAATTGTCCTCATTTCTTTAATATTTGATTTCCAACAATGCAATTTAGACATTTTTTATTATTACAAAACTCGTTATAAATTTCTAATAAAGACTGACTGTCATAAGCTTTTTTATTATTAACACCTATTTTATTCCATTTAGAAAGTACACTGTTTTTTTCTGGCTTTAATAATAATAAAATCTCTAATGTTTTTTCTTTTAATAAAAAATCTCCTTTTAATCCACCAAACCACCAAATAAAAGGAATAAAACAATTAAGAATAACGAGGTTTTTCATTTGAGCAGAAAGATTGTAATTCTCGCTATCTTGTTCATGTTTAAAATTTAATATTTTATAGAAAAAATCAATCATTTCAACTGAATCTAATGTAGTGAAAATAGTATTGAAATCAAAATTAGATACTACTTTTGAAAATTGAATAAGTCTAAATATCGGAAAACCTGAAGGTCGTAATCCTTTTTTTTTCCAAACAAATGGAGTCATTGTACGAAGTGAATATTTTTCTTTTAAAAATAGATAATCCTTATGTAATTGCTCTGAAACTAATTCATTTTCAATATTTCCGCTAACACCTAGTACAAGAGTAGTAGAAAATTCCTTATTTTCCTTTTTAATAATTTTTAATTGTAATTGATTTGATAGTTCGAAAAAAGGAATATCATTTACTTTTGTACCAAAAGATTTGGCTAAAAGTGAATATAATATCTGTCCAAAATCTGAATTTAAACAA
>CANCQX010000127.1 GCA_947380375.1 Flavobacteriales bacterium | reverse complement strand
ATGTGTTTTAATCTTCTTTAAAATCTCTCTAGAATAACGTTCACTTTTACCAGTGATAATCATAACGTCTTTTGGATATATTACAACTCTTTTCATCTTTGATTATTTGATAAATATTTTTTTATTATCATTTGTTTTGATGGTATTTAGTTTAATTTAGTTATTGTAATACTTTAACTATTCATTAGGTATAAAGTAGCTTTTTAGTTTTTATACTTTATAACTACATTTTACACTCTATAAACGCAAAAATAAACCTTTTTTACACAGGTACAAACTACTAAATCGGCATAAAATAGCACAAAGTTTATTTGTCGGAAGTCACTATTTTGAAAGTTCGCACTCCCCTTCTACTTTTGATTCAGAAACGGAAATTCTATTATTCAAAAGGGCCCTTTTGAATGAGAACGCAATCGCTTAGTTCGCGATATTGAATGATGTTTTAGATTGAGAAAGTCTCAATTTTTTGAATATAATAATTAGAAAAAAATGGCAAAGCAAACAGGTTTGATTAAGATAAAAGGTACGTTGGACAACGTGACTTTTTATAAGTCGAAAGATGGGCATCTTGCGAAGATGAAAACGTCACTCGATGGCGAACGCATCAAGAATGATCCTTCTTTCGCTAGAACTCGTGAAAACGGTTCTGAATTCGGAAGTATTGCTACTACTGGAAAATTGTTTCGTGATTCATTACGAAATATTACCGTAAATGTAGCAGACAACAAGTTACTTACAAGAGTAACGCAGATTATGTCTCAAATAAAAAATCTAGATACTACGAGTATTCGAGGTGCTAGAAATGTTGGTGTCGGAATTGGAAATGCGACTGCAAAAGCTTTATTAAAAGGCTTTGAGTTTAATTCAAATTCGTTATTAGCAAGTATGCTATATAAACCCTACACTTTGGTTCCTGCTACAGGGGTAATTGCAATTGCAGGTTTAATACCTGCAACTGATGTTGTTTTTCCTTCAGGTGCAACACATATGAGTTTAACAGGTGGATTTGTCAACTTGAATTTCGCAACTGGTATCGTGGATTTCAAAATGACTAACGTTTTGAATTTAGCTGTTACAGCTCCTTCAACAGTTGTGACTTTAACTCCAACTGCTGTCCCTGCTGGAACAGGAACGAAAATTTATCTATTGAAAATTGAATTTTTCCAATTGGTAAATGGTGTTCAATACTCACTTAAAAACGGTTCTTACAATGCGTTGAGAATCATAGATGTTCAATAAACTTATTTAATATATTATGGGAATAGTAGCAAGATTTACAGCACCTACACCGAACTTTTTTAAGATTTTAAGAAATATTGGTCTTGGATTAGCGGCAACAGGAGGAACACTTATAGCAACTCCTATTGCATTGCCTGCGATAGTAGTTTTAATTGGAAAGTATTTGTTATTAGCTGGAACTGTTGCATCGACAGTAGCTCAGTCAGCAGTGGGAAATGAATGATAATTCATTATTTACAAAAGTACAAATAGCTTAAATAGTAAAACTTAAGAAAAGAACTTAAAAACAACTATACTATTAATAAATAGAAAAAATATGTATCCACATAACGATCATAGCACAGCACTAGGAACAGTAAGCGGAACGGTTTTAACCGTTGTTGCGCGCATTGACTCGCACGATTATTTAAAGACTGTAATCCTGGCATTCGTTGGTGCTATTGTGAGTTTTGTGGTTACTTTATTTTTAAAGTGGGTGTTTAAAAAGTTTCAATGATTAACTTTAATGAAAATCAATTTAGAGGTCGTTCAGAAATGAACGACCTTTTTTTACACTATTATTATATGTAAATAGATATAAAATCAAATATATCATCTATAATATATGCAATAACATATAATTTTGTATATTTACCTTATTTTATATCAAAATACATATAATGAAGAGTTTATCAGAGTTTGTGAAGGAGCGTAGAAAAAAAGTGAATCTTACTCAAGAAGAATTCGCTGAAAGAACTGGTGTTGCTTTAACTGTAATTCGTAAAATAGAACAAGGAAAAACAAACATGAATTTAGATAAGGTAAATCTTGTTCTCAAAATGTTTGGACATGAGCTTGTGCCAATGGATAGTAAAGAAGTTAAATCAAAATAATTAATTTATTTATGAGAAGAGCATCTATTTTATATAAAAATATTCATGCTGGCATTTTAGAGGAGACGGATGAAGGTGAATACACTTTTCAATACGATGTTGACTATATTGAAAAATACCCATCCCAATTTATAACTTTTACGATGCCTGTTACAAATGAAAAGTTTATAAATAGTCGTTTGTTTCCATTTTTTGAAGGTTTGATTCCTGAAGGTTGGTTATTAGAAGTAGCTTCTAAAAATTGGAAAATTAAATCAAATGACAGAATGGGATTATTACTAGCTTGCTGTCAGAATTGTATAGGTGCTGTGAGTGTTTTATCAATAATTGAAAATGATGGAGAACATGAATAATAGCAAGATTACTAATAAATGCTTGTATTGTTATGGCGAATTACATAACGAAATAGATTTTCATTCTACTTGTAGTTTATCCTTTTTTGGTTTAAAGGAAGCCCCAAAATTGGCTTATACAATCAATCAAATGGACGAACTGGCAAAAAATGTGATTGAAAGAAGTATTGCTGTTCCTGGTGTTCAAGCAAAACTATCACTTTCATTAATAAAAGAAGTAAATGATAAATCGGATTCACGATTAACTGTTGTTGGTGCTTTAGGAGGTAATTACATTTTTAAACCACCAACAGAAGATTATCCTGAAATGCCAGAAAACGAACATGTAACAATGAAAATTGCGGAATCTTTCGGTATAAAGACTGTACCTTCAAGTTTAATTCGTTTGCAATCAGGTGAGTTATCATACATTACTAAAAGAGTTGATAGAACCAGTCAGGGTGATAAAATACACATGATTGATATGTATCAAATTACTGAAGCTTTTGATAAGTATAAAAGTTCGATGGAAAAAATTGGAAAAGCACTTAATAGTTTTTCAAATAATCCATTATTAGATAATATCTTTTTCTTTGAAATAACATTATTCAGTTTTCTAACAGGAAACAATGATATGCATTTAAAAAATTTCTCAATGATTGAAACTATTTCAGGTTGGTCCTTATCTCCTGCTTATGATTTGTTAAACGTTGTTATTTTAAATCCAAAGGATACAGAAGAATTAGCATTAACAATTCAGGGGAAAAAGAGAAAACTTACTAAAGAAAATTTCATTCATTTAGGAGAAGATTTGGGTTTAACATCTAAACAAATCAATGGTGTTTTTAAACGATTTATTAAAAATAAAAAAATCGCTTTTAATTGGATTGAATCTTCTTTTTTGTCTTTCGAAATGAAAGAGGAATTTAAAAATGTTTTATTAGAACGGTATTCTAGAATTGAATGAAATACTTTGTTTTTAAGTACCGATAACTACTCAGAATTTGATTTTTCATCCTCCAATTTTTTATTTTCAACATGGTGTAATAAAAACACTAGGTTGAAAATAAATCAATATAAATCATCTATCAATCCAAATCAAAAAAAATTCATTTTCAACATATTAACAACAAAATAAAATCAAAAATCATATTGCATTTAAATCCTGATAATGAAGATCAACTTTCTCTTTTTAAAAAATAGTAATCCGAAACATTAAGTTATTTATAAAACGATAGATTTAATTAACCAATAATTTGAACAACAAAAAATCAAACTTGCTTCAAAAGATTGAATGCTAGGGTAAATTATATTTCTTATGATTTTTAGATTGGTTTAATATTGTTCTAACGCTTCTTTCAGACGATCGCGGATGCCATAACGTAGCCATTCGGGTTGTAAGACTTTTACGCGTTCTCCGTGTTTGAGGATTTGTTCTTCGAGTTCATAATTGGGTATAACATGGATGGAAATTAGTAATTCTTGTTCGTCATCTGACAGGATTTTTTGTGAGGAATGTATCGGTAATGACTTAATGTAATTCCCTTGGAATGGATCGAATGAAAGAATCACTTCTTCTACCTTTTCATTTTCGTATACTAATCCTATAAGTTTATCGAATACTTCTTTTGGACGTTTTAATCTTGGTTTAAAGGATTGGTTCAGTATTTCAAGTTCTGAAATTCGATCGATTCCAAAACTCCGGAACTGCCCATCCTGAAAACAACCATATACATACCAACGATTTTGATATTGCTTGAGCAAATGTGGTTCAATAACCATCGTACGTTCTTCTTCCCTCCAATAACTGTAATGCTTAAAGCTTACTAAATGTCGATTCACCACGGCTTTTAACAAGCCTCCAAGTGTATCTAGATTCATGCGCATCTTCGCTCTGTCAAAATCAATAAAATCTATATTACCACTACTTTTTATAATAGTATCATTAATAATTCGTGCTGTATGAAATAATTCAAAGACATGCATCCAGTTTTCAAAATCTGGTCTGCTTTCTTCATCAATGAAATAGCCGTTATGAAAACGGTTGTACTTTAATTCAATAAAGCACATTTCACGCAAAGTTTTAAGATCTCTTTGAAATGTTCGTTCTGTAGGGAAAATATCTTTTGATTCCAAGTACGACATAATTTGTTCTCTACTAGGAAAGGAATGGTCGTTCACGAAATTCAGAATGTGAGAAAGACGTTCTATGGATTTGAATTGTGACATCTATTTAAATACTTTTTTATTAGAATATACTTTCCATCTTCGCAAATAATTAGATGAATTCAATAACATCCAATCTGTTAATTCTCTCAGGATTGAATTCAATCTGATATTATTATTTAAATTCATAATTTTAATTTTCCTCAAATCTATTTATTTTACCCGACAAAATTTGGCGGTCATATCTTTTTTCTTTGTCAAAAAAAGAAAATGAAAGAATCAGAATTAGGAAATTTAAATTTACATCCAAAACCAACGGATTGTAAAATAGCACTAGTGTTAACATATAACGATTTGCATATTGTTTACAATGGTTTTGGACAGCGAATCGGAGCGAAAGCGTTTCCGGAAATCGAACATCACATGGTGTTTTACAGTGATGACGAAATTGTTGTTGCGGATAATGATAGCTGGATAACTACCTATAAATCAGATTTTACAGAGAAACCGAGCAGATTAGCTGAAAAAATAGATCGCTATTTTATTAATCCAGTTTATAAACGATCATTTACCGTCTTTGGAATCACGTTTTTCAAACATAATGAAGAAGCTATTTATTCCTTTTTTGAAATGCTCATTAGCCATTGGGATCAATTGGAAAACACGGGATTGAATCAAAAATATCAGAAAGATAATATACTAGATATGATGGCGATTTGTGAAATCCTAAATTTCGAAATAATGACCAGTGAGATCATAAAACGGTTCACGCAGCGAATTGAAAAGGAACTCATAAAAGAACTTTCAAATGATACCCAGGCAATGTTTATGAGTGTTTCAGACATCTTATATGATGAAGTGCATTCGTGGCCCATGATAAAAAAATTGAAATCTATTGTTTGGAATTGACGATATACGTTCTACTAATTAAAAATTGAAATAATAGGTGTAAAGGATTAAATTTTTAATAATTTAATAAAGAATAATTAATCAATCACTCATGAAATAGATAAAATTTACTTTTAAATTTACTGAAACTTAAAAAAAATATATGGAAATTATAGATTTTAATTTAAAATACAAAGCTTTAATTGATAAAATGAAAACCATTATGGATGAGCCAGATCTCGAACGAGAGATAATCGATGATGGTGTTTATAATCCTGAAAAATATTTTTCAAATAACATTAAAATTTGTTGGATGTTAAAAGAGCCATATGATCTTGAAAATGGTCAAGGTGGAGGTTGGTCTTACTTATCTATGTTTGATGGAGAAGATTTATATGAATCTACTTTTAAATTTGGACATAGGACAACTTGGCACCCTATAATTTACACATCCTTTGGTATCCATAATGGTTTTAAAAAATGGGGTGAAATAGAATATATAAAAGACAACCATAAAATTGCTGAAATTGTTAGAGAGGTTGCCTTTATTAATGCACAAAAACTTCCTTCAAAAGGTGTTACAAGAACAAATATGGATGATATTGCAATATCAATTGAAAAACATGGTGAATTACTTAAAGAACAAGTTGAGCTTTTATCTCCTAACGTTTTCATATTTGCAAATACCTTTCATCTTTACAAAAATCTTTTAGGTTTAAATAATCTAAATTCAGTAAAAAGTGGAAGCTGCAATTATTACATAAAAAATGAAAGTATTTTCATTGAAGCATATCACCCTGCACAAACTCAAGTAACAGGAGAAACCTATGTTGATGACATAATCAATGCTGTAAAAACTTGGTCTAATTCTAAAAATTAATTTTAAAAAAAATCATTACCTTTCAGCCCCCGAAAAACGGGGGTTTTTCTTTTTAAATTAACCGATTGTCTATTTCTAAATCTTTCTAAAACACCCTCTACACTCCTATTTCAGTAAAGGTTTTGAATAGATGTGTTGACTCACTTTGCTAAAGCACTTGAACGAGTTCATCAGTTTTTATTAATTAAAAATAGTTAGTCACATAATTCTTTTTCTAATCTGATGAGGCTATTTGAATGAATATTATGTTTTAACGTAATTTTAAAAAGTGTCATAGTTTTTTTTGATTTCGAATTTGTGGGATTAAAGTTTCCAAAGGTGGCAAGCCACCTTTGGAAAATGTTTTTTTACAATGCAGGTTGATGTTTTTTTGTTGGGCTTTTAAAACAACTATTTGTTGTTAAGCTTGAAATACTTGATTTTTTAGTACCACAAAATTTACAAGTATATTCGGACTTTTCGCTTCCTTCATATAGTTCGTGTTTTTTTGAAGGACTTTTAGAACAACCGTTAGCCGTTAAGCTTGAAACACTTGACGACTTGCTTCCGCACCATTTGCAATAAAAATTTGCCATTTTATTTTTGGTTTAAATATTTAGTACCTACTCTAAATCGGTTTTCAGCATTCCCCGTTTTCAGCAAATTTAAGTTGTCAGTCCGTCAAACTGTGTCGTTGTCTTTTTATGGTTGTCTCTTTGATATTTCAGGTAAAGAGTATATGTGCGACACTTCTAATTGCGAATATCTGCATGGTGTTTACCGTTTTTGAAATAATTTAGCTTCACGATTATTTAAAAACGATTTTTCCTGCAATAATTGGTGTTGAGGTTAGTTTTGGGGTAACTTTGTTTTTGAAAAACATAATAAAAACGATTCTCAAAATAAATGAACTAAAATTCTATAAATTCAATTATTGCAATATTCTATGATTTGTTATAACTACTTTTAGATAAAAATAAGAGCAAAATTATAAGTTTAAATTAAGTCAATTCGCTAAATTTGAAATGAGTATCAAATAAATTTTAAAAATGAATATAATTTCACCTATTGATGTTTTTAATTTTTCGCTTCAAAATCAAAAATTTAAAATTCTCAATGAGATTCTTGAAGAAAATCATTACCATTCTTTGACTAAAAAGGATTTTATTAAAACCCTTACAAAAGTTATTAAGAAAAATAAAATTCTATTTATAGAAAAAGGTATATGCAAAGGATGTAATTTAAACTCAAAAAAAATTGTTGTTCGTTATATCCTCTTAAATTCAATGTATATTGAATTGGCTTTTATTGTAAATAAAAATAAAATCAAGGACATCATGAACTGTAACAAAATTTCAATCGAATCAGAATATTTATTAAAAGATAAAATTGTATTATATACAAAAGTTGATGATATCTTGGTTCCATTTTAATTTTAAAAATATCTCATTTCCTGATTATCAAATAATAAACACTCATTAGCAAAAAATCTAGTACCTGCATTACCTTTTACAAATCCATCACGCTCAAAGGTCTTGTCAAAATAGGGTGTTATTTTAATTTCATGAAATGTTTTGTTTTCAAAATGGTAAGCAATACAAAGTTCAGTTTTCATTAAGTCAGG
>CANCQX010000126.1 GCA_947380375.1 Flavobacteriales bacterium | reverse complement strand
ACAATAACATAACAATTGATTATGATGATCAGATTGAAAAAGTAGAAATTTTAGATTTAAAAGGAGCAATTGTTTATTCATCAATTGAACCTAAAAATGAATTGAATTTGCCGCAAAATATTCAAACTGGTTATTATACCGTTGTAATTCAAACAGCTGAAGGTATTGTTAGAAAAGAGTTAATGATACAGAAATAAAAAAATTATTTTGGATTAAAAATTGAAAAAATGCATTTTTATCTTCTGCATAATAATAAAAAATATGGCAAATCCTGAAATAGCGTTACACAAAATTGTATGGAAATGCTAAGCAACTTCTAAAATAAAATGAGCATCAATATTTAACTTTGAATGTAATTTTTTTGCAAGTTCAATATTCAATTTTCTTTTACCACTCAATAATTCTGAAATTCTAGTTTCACTTATTTCTAAGATTTTAGCTAATTGCTTTTGATTTAGATTCATTTCAAACATCTTATAGCGAATCATTTCAATAAGTCTTGTTGGAGCTTTAATTGGCATTAATGAAAGACTATCTTCATATTTTTCAGCCAGTAATGAAAGTGTTTGAAGTTTCTCAATATCATCTTTTAGCAACTTTTCAAAACCACCATCATTAGTGCTTTTTTGAAGTAACTTTTCAATACGTTTCATTACATCATCGTATTCTTTACTAGTATTTATTTTATCTGTTTTCATGTCTTCTCATTTTGGTTGAGCGTACCACTTATTAAGTGCCTCAACTGAATCATTATGCTTTACACCAAACTCCGCTAAAATTGTCTTTGGAATAATTACCATACAAAAATTTACATTACAAAAATACAAATTAAGTTACATATTTGGAAATTTAATTACAGCTTATGTTCTAAATTTAAAAACTGTAAGAAATAATTTATTTAGATTTCCAATGGATTTTATGTTTAAGCTTAAACATGATGAAATAATTCTCTAAGGTAACAATTGAAACTTTGGAGAGCTTGGGAATGGATGTTGAGGATGAGAATTAATTAGCTGATAAAAAAAATTAAAATTTCCTCCCCCCTGCCCCCCTCCGAAGGGGGGAAACGTAGATGATTGAAAATTAATTAATTAAAAATAAGTAAACTCAAACAAAATCAGTAAAAATCACATGTCAGCTGAGCTTGTCGATGCTAATGTGCTTCCAACCAATTCCCTGCCAACTCCATTTCAACTTCCATCGGAACGATCATATTTACAGCATTTTCCATGGCATGTTTTACCAATGCTTTCATCGTTTCAATTTCATCAATATGCACGTCGAAGACCAACTCATCGTGAACTTGTAGAATCATTTTTGATTTCAAATCGGTTTTTTTCATTTCACGATAAACCGCAACCATTGCCATTTTGATAATGTCGGCTGCCGAACCTTGAATTGGAGCGTTTACGGCATTTCTTTCGGCAAAACCTCTTACAATTGCGTTCGAAGAATTGATATCTGGTAAATAACGACGGCGTTTCATAATTGTTTCTACATAACCTTTTTCACGAGCTTGTGCAACCGTTTCGTCCATGTATGACTTGATTGTTCCGTATTGTGCGTAATAACTATCGATGATTTCTTTTGCTTCGGTTCTTGAAATATTCAAAGTTTGAGATAATCCAAAAGCAGATTGACCGTAAATAATTCCAAAGTTTACCGCTTTCGCCGCACTTCGTTGATCTCTTGTTACTTCTTCGGTTTGTATATGGAATACTTTTGCAGCAGTAGCGGTATGAATATCTACTTTACTTTTGAAAGCTTCTACCATATTTGGATCTTTACTCAATGCTGCGATGATACGTAATTCTATTTGCGAATAATCGACAGACATCAATAAAAATTCTTCTCCTCTTGCAACAAATGCTTTACGGATTTCTTTCCCATTTTCTGAACGAATAGGAATATTTTGAAGATTTGGATTGTTTGAACTCAAACGACCTGTTGCTGTAACAGTTTGCATAAAATGCGTGTGAATTCTTCCGTCGATAGGATCGCATAAAGTCGGTAAAGGATCAACATACGTACTCTTTAATTTTCGCAATTGTCTGTATTGCAATATCATTGGAATGATTGGGTGGTCTTTTTCGTGTTTCACTAAAACATCTTCACCCGTAGCATACTGACCAGTTTTGGTTTTTTTTGCTTTGGCTGAGATTTTCATTTTATCAAACAAAACTTCTCCCAATTGTTTTGGGGAATCAATATTGAAATCCATTTCTGCAATTTCTTTAATCGATTTCTCCAATTCTAAAATTGTTTTTTCTATTTCTATAGAGAAAGCCTGAAGTCCAGGAACATCAATTGCAATCCCTTCTTTTTCCATTGATTTTAAAACGTCAACTAATGGCATTTCCATATCATAGAACAATTCTTTTAAATGATCTTTCTGAATTTCTGGTTCGAAAATTTGTTTCAATTGATATGTAATATCTGCATCTTCACAGGCATAATCACTAATTTCTTCAGGAGCTAAATCTCCCATATTTCCTTGACCTTTTCCTTTTTTTCCAATCAATGTTTCAATTGAAACAGGTTTGTAAGAAAGGTAAAATTCTGATAAGAAATCCATGCTTTGTTTTGCCTCTGGATTAATCAAATAATGGGCAATCATAGTATCAAACTTAGGAGCAGCAACTTCAACACCATATCGGTTCAATACCTGAACATCGTATTTAATATTGTGAGCGATTTTTTCAATTGTTGTCGATTCAAAGAAAGGTCTGAATTCTTCTACTATTTGTTTTGCCTCATTGAAATCTTTTGGAACTGCAACGTAAAACGCTTCTCTTGCTTTATACGAAAAAGACATTCCAACCAAATCTGCGTGAAGTGCTTCAACAGAAGTTGTTTCTGTATCAAAACATACTTCTTTTTTAGAAAGTAAAATCTCTAAAAGTTCTTTTCGTTCTTCCGGTTTTGTTATTAAATGATAACTTGGTTTTTCAGTTGCAATAGTTTTATAATCAGCCGTTTCAACTGGAGCTTGTTCAACGATTAAACTTTGAGTTCCAAATAAATCCATTTGTCCGGCTTCATTTGTTCCGGCAGAAACTACAATTTCCTCCCCTATTACCCTTCTCGCTAAATTTCTGAATTCTAACTCCGTAAATACTTCTTTTATTTTTTCAGCATCTGGCTCACAAATTATTAAATCCTCTTCAATAAAGTCAACTTCCACATCTAAAATTATAGTAGCCAACATTTTAGAAACAATTCCTTGTTCAGCGAAATTGATTACATTTTCTTTTTGTTTTCCTTTCAATTCATCCGCATTGGCAATTAAGTTTTCAACCGAACCATACTTTTGAATTAATAATTTAGACGTTTTTTCTCCAATTCCTGGAATTCCTGGAATGTTATCCGCGGCATCTCCCCAAAGTCCTAAAATATCAATTACCTTGATTGGCTCATCCACTTCAAATTTTGCGCAAATTTCTGGCACTCCCCAAACTTCCGGTGGATTACCTCCACGCCCAGGTTTATACATAAAGATATTTTCAGAAACTAATTGCCCAAAATCCTTATCGGGTGTCATCATATAAGTAAGAAACCCTTTTGTTTCGGCAATTTTCGCCATTGTACCTATAACGTCATCTGCTTCATATCCATTAACTTGCAAAGCTGGTATATTAAAAGCACTTATAATTTGTTTTATAGGTTCGATCATTGAGCGAATATCTTCTGGCATCTCTTCTCGATGTGCTTTATAGGCTTCAAAATCTTCTTGACGATGAGTTGCACCACCTGGAGGATCAAAAACAACAGCAATGTGAGTTGGTTCTTCTGATTTTAAAATATCTATCAAAGCATTCGTAAACCCAAAGGCAGCCGAAGTATTTTGTCCTTTAGAATTTACTCTTGGATTTTTAGCAAAAGCAAAATAGGCTCTATAAATCAGAGCGTATGCATCTAATAGAAAAAGTTTTTTGGGGTGTTTTGATGTTAACATTTTTTAATTACTATTTAATTTTTATAAAAAATCCTCCCCCTAGATCCCCCTCCAAAGGGGGAAGAGAAAATTTCAAATCAGTTTAATTCCAAGTAGAACCTTCCTTTCCGTCTTTAACAACAATTCCTGCTGCTGCTAAACCATCTCTGATTTTATCAGAAGTTGTCCAATCTTTATTTTCACGTGCAGATTTACGAATGTCTAAAACCAAATCCATTACTGGGGCTAATTTAGAATCGCTATTTGTTTTTTCTAACTTTAATCCTAAGACATCACCTACAAAAGAATTTATTTCAAATATTAATACTTCTAAATCTTCTTTTGAAATAGTAGCATTTCCATCGTTGATATTATTGATGTATTTAACGGCGTCAAAAATCTTTGAAAGTAAAATTGGCGCATTAAAATCATCGTTCATTGCTTTATAAAAACTTTCGATTATTTCATTTACATTGACAGATGACGTTTCAGAAGTTTTCAAAGTTTCCATTTTTTCAATCGCTTCTGTTAAACGAGTAAATCCTTTTTCGGCTGCATTCAATGAATCTGCTGTAAAATCCAACGTACTTCTATAATGCGCTTGCATCATTGAGAAACGCAAAACATTTGGTGTGTAGGATTTTTCAAAAACATCGGTTGTTCCTTCCACAATTTCTTTGGGTAAAAAGTAATTTCCAAGCGATTTACTCATTTTTTGTCCATTCACATTCAACATATTTGCATGCATCCAATATTTAGCAGGATTACACCCCAAAGAACCACAGTTTTGAGCTATTTCATCTTCGTGGTGAGGGAATTTTAAATCCAATCCTCCACCATGAATATCAAAATGGGATCCTAAATATTTTGTACTCATTGCCGTACATTCGATATGCCAACCTGGATTTCCGTCTCCCCAAGGTGAACGCCAAATTTGCATATCCTCAGGATTTGATTTTTTCCAAAGTGCAAAATCAGCAAAAAAACGTTTTTCGTCTTGTGCATTCAACGTTCTTGTTTCTTCTGCTAATTCATCCACTTTTCTTCCGCTCAAAATTCCATATTCAAATTTTGAACTATATGCTTTTACATCAAAATAAACCGAGCCATTCACAACGTAAGCATATCCGTTCTCTATAATTTGTTCAATAATTTCAATTTGTTCTTGTATATGTCCTGTTGCAGTTGGCTCAATATTAGGAGGTAACATATTGTATATACGTTGCAATTCTTGAAATTTAACATTGTATTTATAAACGATTTCTAACGATTGTACTTGCTCTAAACGAGCTGCTTTTCCAATACTGTCCACATCATCACCAGCACTATTTGTAATATGACCAGCATCTGTAATATTTCGTACGTATTTTACTTGAAAACCCAATTTCAATAAGAAACGATAAATCAAATCAAAATTGATAAAGGTTCTCATATTCCCCATATGCGGCTCACTGTAAAGTGTTGGTCCACACACATACATTCCCACTCGATTTGGGTGAATTGGTTCAAATTTTTCTTTTTGTCCTGATAGGCTGTTGTATATAAAAAGTTCGTTAATTCGTGCGCTCATACTATTTTTTAATCTGTGATAAACAAAGATAGTTTTTTATTAGTTTTAAGAGTGAAAAGAATTCTGATTTATAGCTATTAGATATTATTAGATGAAAAGGTTTCTTTTAATTTTTTAAGTTAGCCTAAATTGTCAAGATTACAAAAGTAAACAAACTCGATTAAAATAAAAAAGCACCAATCCATTGGAAAAGTGCTTTCTATTTTGTGACAGCAGAAGTAGAAAAATATAAATTTTACAAAGATTTAGAACAGGTTATAGATTGGTAATATTCCGTTAAAAATGAAGATAAAAGTAAAAAAAGATAAAACTGACATTGTAGTATTTCTGTTTAATCCTTCTACTTATTAAATAAGAAAATGGTTTCAAATTGCTCCTCGATCTTACTCACTTCATTCTCAATCAAATCTTTAAATTCATTCGTTCTTGCTCGTTTAGAAAGTTTTCCATTTCCTTGTTCCAAAAATCCAACTAGAAGGGAGATCATATTATCTGGCATTTCAAATTTATTGTCTATGAAACGTTTGAATTCATCAAACTTCTTTAAATATTCTACTTCGTTGGGAATAACATTAACCAAAGTGTCGTTAACACAATAAAAAAGAAACTCAGCTTGCGCTGTTGCATCAAAATAGCGGTAATAGTCTATGGTATCATTTAAAATTTCAACATTATTATTCTCGGATGGCTTCCAATCAATAAAATTCAAAATTGGATGTGAATAGGATTCTAAGGATTTTGCATAGTCCTTAATATGAGTTAACATAGAAGATGAAACTGGGAAGATGATTCCTTGTTCGGTATAACCTGTTTGCGATAAAACATGATGAATGATATAACGATGTAAACGCCCGTTTCCATCGACAAAAGGGTGAATAAAAACAAAACCAAATGCGATTTTTGCAGCCACTAATACGGGGTCCATTCGCGATTCCGTAAGCACTTTTTGTGTTTGTAGCAAGCCAGCCATTAGTTGTTCAAGATCTTCATACTTCGCAGAAATATGATTGGGAATTGGCTCTTGTGTTGCACGGTCCCTATCTCCAATAAACCCATGCTGACTTCTGATTCCCATTTTGACAAATCGGTCATTTTCAATTACCAATTGTTGCAAGCGATTCAATTCTGCTATTGAAAGTTCATTTTTACCCGCCTGACCTATTGCTATTCCCCAACGGGCAGCACGATTGTTTCTTGGATTTTCTCCTTCAATTGAAAATGATGCTTTTGAATCTTTTAAAAGAAGAAATGAGGAAGCTCTTTGTAGAATATCCTTATGAACTAGATTTAAGTAGTTACTTTTTTCCTGACGAATATTAGATTCAATATATTTCTCAAGCTTTTCTGTTTTACGAATAAGCGGGCAAAAGTCTTGATTTCCAGGAAGATTATTAATTACTTTATGTCGTGGTGAACTTACACCATCAATTGCATATTGTAATTTTTCATCAATAACAGGTACCAAATTTCCCGTTTTTAGGTCTGGGATATTTAATTTTTTTCCTGTCAACCATTCATATATGAACCAAATTCTTCTACTGTATTGCCCAAGATTTTCCTGCTGAATCATCTCTTCCATTTCTACCGACGAGAGTACTTCAAACAATTTCTTGAACACAAGTAGGTCTACTCCTTCATACTTTAATGCGAAAATTAGTTGTTTATAAAGATTATCAGCAGGAAGATAGCTGGCAGGATACACTTTCCATTCATCATTTTCAAATTGTCTGTTTTTTGAACTAACAAATGATAGTTTATTCGGTATTGGAACGGCTAATTTAAACACTTCTATAATAGCACCATATCCAACGACCACTCCGTCTTCGGGCACTGTTCTTCCATGAAAAACACTTAATTGTAGTGAAAAACGCTTAATATTCATTCTAATAATTAAAATTTACTTAAACGAAAGATACCGGAAATTTATTTAATAGCGATTAAAAACACGTAATAAATTTAATAATTCGAGAAAAACGCTTAATTACTTCCTAAATAATAGTTCTACCTTTCGTTTTTTCTCAAAACATAGTAAAATCAAGGGGAAACGCCTATAATTCCTTCATGTTCTTCGCTTGGGGTTCATGCAATGGAAAAGCCCCAAACCTTTGCGGAATGGGGCTTTAAGCTTAATTGTGACCACAGATGTCGAAAAATCTAACTTTTACAAGGATTTAAATATGCTAATTGACTGCGAATTTTCAAGTAAAAAAAGAAAAGATCAAAATCATTAAATGAGGTTTAATTTAGACTTAATCAGCTAACCTTTTCATTTAAATTATAGAATTAACATCAAACCATATTTTCAAATCAAAATAGTAAACATAACTTTACCAATAAATTAAATCGTAAAAAATGCTACCGAATAAAACCTAGCTTCGTAAGATTGGAAACACTTTTATTGAAGCGGAGGTAATTTACCCCTTATCTTGTTCAAATTTAATACCAAATCACTTTTATATAATCTAATTTCATAAAAAATATATAATAGTAGGATTGCCTACGAGCATTCATTGAAGATTACAATTTACTTCTAATGAAAGTAAAGAAACAGACATAACCTTCTATCTATTAATAAAATATTCATCGTACTATTATTCATACAAAATAGACTATTTATTACTTAGATAAAAATGAAAAATACAGATGTCTTTTTCATAATAATTACCTGTTTTAAACATCATCAAGAATCATTTTTTAAACTCATTTGATCGACATGCTAATTAAAAAAATC
>CANCQX010000125.1 GCA_947380375.1 Flavobacteriales bacterium | reverse complement strand
TTAAAAAGCATCATTTTAAGTGAAACTCCGTGGGTAATGGATGCACAAAATGAAACCGCTCAACGTACTAAATTAGCTTTCCTATTCGATAAAAATAATTTAATGGCGAATATCGAAAATGCAAAACAAAAATTGATAGACCTACAAACTGCTGATGGTGGTTGGACTTGGTATGGTGGCAAAGAAGCAAATATTTATATAACGCAATACATTGTTTCAGGATTAAGAGAATTACAAGATAGAGGGGAGCTTCAAGATGTAACGAGTAATCCTAACTTGAAATCAATTCTAACGGCTCTTGAAGATGCCGATAATTATTTAGTAGACTATTATACAAAACTTTATAATAATCTAAAACCAGAAGAAATTAAAAATCACGTTGGACTTTCAGCACTTCACATTCAGTATTTGTATTCAACAGGAGGTTATGAATTCGATAAAAATGTGACGAATTATTACGAAGCTTGTTTAATGCGTAACTGGATAAAATTTAATTTACAAACTCAAGCCATTGCTGGTTTATACGCCCTAAAATCTGGAAATAGTGAACTTGCGACGAAAATTAAAAAATCACTTTTACAAAGGTCTATTAATAAGCCTGATTTAGGAATGTATTGGAATGAAAACAAAGCAGGATACTATTGGAATGAAGCTCCGATTGAAACACAAGCTTATCTTATTAAATTCTTCGGAAACTTTCCTGAATTACAAAAAGAAGTACGTCAAATGCAGTTGTGGTTAATGCAGCAAAAACGCACCAACTCGTGGGAATCAACTCGTGCTACAACATTGGCTTGTATGTCATTATTTATCAATTCGGGTATCAAAACAAATCAATTACAACAGGTTGTAAAAGTGAAATTTGCAGATGGAACGAATCTAGGTATATTGAAAAAAGAAAGTGCTTCCAACTTTAAATTTACAGGTAAAGAAGCAACGAACGGTAAAGCGACAGTTACAGTAGAAACACAAACGGAATCCCCTGTTTTCGGTTCAATCTACATTCAATACACTGACTTAATTGATAAAGTTGAAAAATCTACTGGAGACATTCGTTTAGAGCGTCATTTTTATACCTCCAACAAAGGAGTCGAAGAAGAAATTTTACCTTCCACAATTCTTCCAATTGGAACGATTGTAAAAGTGAAACTAAAAGTCGTGAGCAACCAATCGATGGAATTTGTTCACCTAAAAGATGGTAAAGGTTCCGGTTTTGAGGCGAGAGAAGCATTGTCAGCATATCATTATAATTCTATCGGTTATTACCAAGTGAATAAAGATGCATCGACAGAAATTTTTATCGATTACCTACCAAAAGGAACGCAGCATTTTGAATACGAAATAATTGCTTCAGGTAAAGGAACAATTAGTGTTGGCGCAGCAGAAGTAGAATGTATGTACGCCCCAAGTTTCAGAGCAAATAGCGGTGGATTTAAATTTGAAGTGAAATAATTTATTAATTGGGAATTGATAATGCGACGAATAAATTATTTATTTACCGCAAATTTGCGGCGAATAGATTGTAAAAAAAGGGTTAATTAATATCCATTTTGGCTTAAAGTGGTATTTTTTATATAGATTAAGCCAAAATCAATTGTTATTTTGGCTTAAAGTAGTTATATTTGTGTAGGTAAAGTATAATTATATGATTGGAAGAGCAAAGGAAATAGAAATCTTAGAGAAAAAATATAATTCTACAGAATCTGAATTTATTGCAGTTTATGGAAGAAGGCGAGTGGGAAAAACATACTTAATTCGCACTCAATTTCAAGATCGTCTTTCATTTCAATTTACGGGTACGGCCAATTCTAATTTACAATTGCAATTATTGAATTTTGAAATAGCAATCAAAGAACAATATCCTGCTTATGAGGGAAAAATAAAATCTTGGTCGGATGCTTTTCAAGTTTTAAAAGTTATAATAGAAAATAATACCGCCTCAAAAAAAGTAATCTTTATCGATGAGTTGCCTTGGTTGGATTCAAAGAACAGTTATTTTCTTCAATCGTTAGAACATTTTTGGAATGGATGGGCTTCTGCAAGAAAAGATATAGTGTTAATCGTTTGTGGTTCAACGGCTTCATGGATGATTAATAAATTAATAAATCACAAAGGGGGATTACATAATAGAATTACTGCTAAACTAAAAATTGAGCCATTTACATTGGCCGAATGTAAAGAATTTGCGCAAGAAAAAGAACTTGTACTAAGTGATTTTCAGATAATTGAATTATACATGGTTTTGGGCGGAATTCCTTTTTATTGGAATACAATTGAAAAAGGAAAAAGTGTTTTTCAGATGGTTCAATCAATTTGTTTTGAGAAAAATGGTTTATTACGAAATGAATTTACAAATGTTTTTAAGTCTCTTTTTTTACACGGAGAAAAGCACGAAGCAATCATAGAAGCAATTGCCTCCAAAAACAAAGGATTAACACGAGAAGAAATTATCAAACTATCCGGGTTTTCTAACGGAGGTAGTTTAACAAGAATGCTGAAGGAATTGGAAGAGAGTGGTTTTATTCGAAGTTATAGTGCTTTTGGTAATAAATCGAAAAACATGTTGTACCAATTGGTCGACTTTTATAGTGCCTTTTATTTGAAATTTATCAAACCTAATTTAAAACAAGAAGTCAATTGGTTGGCTAAAATAGACACTTCAGAATATTTAGTTTGGTCTGGTTATGCCTTTGAACAAGTTTGTTTAAGTCACATTCGACAAATAAAAACAGCATTAGGAATTGAAGGTATAGATTCTTCTATTTACAGTTGGAAAAGTTCACAATCTACCGATGGAGCACAAATTGATTTAATAATTGATCGAAAAGACAAAGTAATAAATATGTGTGAAATGAAGTTTTCAGCTTTACCGTATGTCCTTTCTAAATCTGATGATTTGAATCTAAGAAATAAATTTGCCGTATTTAAATCTGAAACAAAAACGAATAAATCTCTTCAACTGGTATTTATTTCTCCCTACGGATGTATACAAAATACCTATTCGGCACTAATTCAAAATAATATAAAGATCGAAGATTTGTTTTATAATTAAGTATTTGATTTTAAATATTTTATTTTTAATTTTGGCTTAAAGTGCTATTTTTTATATAGATTAAGCCAAAATGAATTAGAATCTGATACCAAACAAATTAATTTAAAGTGATTCTAATTCTAGAAAACAGAAGGTAGAAGTACGAATTATGAGCTTGTGAAGTTTTAAAAAATATAAATATCATAGATTTATTTTATAATTAAGTATTTGATTTTAAATATTTTATTTTTAATTCTGGCTTAAAGTACCATTTTTTATATTGATTAAGCCAAAATCAAATCTTCTTTTTCGTTTTAGAAATCGTATAAGCCCCTGTAAAAATTAGGAGCATATAAAAGATTTTAGGAAGGGTAATTGTATTTATAAGCGAAAAATAAATATCGAGGTGTCTATTTTAAAATTTTAATTGATAGTCCATAATTAACCTCTATAAAATTAAATTTTGCGCTTTGTAAAATACAAAAATTACATGTATTTGTATTCTTCAGAATACAAATACAATGGAAATAGTACTCAAAAAACAGTTGAACCTCATTACGCAAATCGAAATTGGATTTGAATATAAAATCAATCGATTAAGTAAAAATGAAATCGTTTCATAAAACTATCTCTAAAAGAGAATTATATTAAAACTTAAACGAGATTAAACTATTAAATTTCAATCTATCATCCATCTATTCTGGCTTAAAGTAAGCTTTTAGACATAGATTAAACCAATATCAAATCTTCTTCTTCGTTTTAGAAATCGTATATACCCCAGTGAAAATTAGAAGCATATAAAAGATTTTAGGTAGAGTAATTGTTTGTGTATAATCATCTGCCAAACCGATTGCACTAAAAACGAATGCAAAAAGAACAACCAAAACGGGTTGGATATAAATATAGGAACTTGATATAGAAGGACTTAAAAACTTCAATCCATACATTGTCAATAAATAGGTGAAAAAGGTTACTCCTACGATTACAAAAATTACTTTTCCTGTTATTTCTGGTGTAAACGTTTCGTATTTGGTAGCAAAAAACTCGGTTAATGTCGGAGGATATAGCATAATGAAAAGCAATCCAAAGGTAAAAACATACGTTATCACCGTTAAAGGTTGGTACTTTTTCATTAACGGTTTTGCAATAACCAAATAAATAGCATAACTAAACGCATTGATAAACAAGAAAAAATCACCCAACATCGAATCTCCTTTACCCGAGCCACCTGCTAATGTTAGTAAAATAGCGCCTGTACCTCCTAAAATAATACCGATAATTTTGGTAGCAGTGATACTTTCTTTCAAGACGAAAAAAGACAATAAAACAACCAATATAGGATTAACAGTAATAATAATTCCTGAATTAATAGAAGAAGATAAACTCAATCCGTGAAAGAAAAACAACTGATTTATCGCTACTCCAAACAACCCACATATTGCTAATAAAAAGTAATCTTTCTTTTCAACTTTCTCTCTGATAAAAAATAATGAAGTCAACCAAAAAAGCAAAGTAGCACCAACAGCACGAAAGAAAATAAATACACTTGGTGTTAGATGAACAGGCATAATCCCTTTCGCAACAATATGACTTGCACCATACAAAACATTAACTGTAAAAAGTGCTAAATGAGCCTTAATTGTTTTTGAAATTTGCATTCGATTTGAACAGATTTAAATTCTAAAAAATGAGATGCGAAGTTAACTATTTTAAATTGGTTTTTGAAGAGCTAACTTATTTGCCTTGTCCTAAAATAGGGTTGATCCTATATACTTTATTTTAAGCTTGGTAGACCTCGAATTTAATTTACTACCACACAAATTACTCAGTGAAACTCCGTGAAAAACTCTGCGTACTCAGTGGTTAAAAAACCTAAAACAAAAAGTCATTATAAGGATAACGAACCTTGAATATACGTTTCACTTCTTCGTAAATGACGTGTTTTAATTCCTCTACATTTTCTTTTTCTTGAGCTGATATAAACACACACAATGTCCCGTTTAATTTAGACATCCACGTTTTCTTTAATTCGTCTAATGAATAATTCTCCTTCTCCATTGGTGAAGGATCATCTTTGTCTTTTTCAACGTATTTATAGGCGTCAATTTTGTTAAAAACTAAAATGACAGGTTTTTCAGTTTTATCAATTTCTGCAAGTGTTTCATTTACAACGTGATACTGATCTTCGAAATTAGGGTGAGAAATATCTAGAATATGAATTAATAAATCAGCTTCTCGAACTTCATCTAATGTTGATTTAAAGGATTCTACCAATTGGTGGGGTAACTTACGAATAAATCCTACTGTATCAGTTAATAAAAATGGAAGGTTTTCTATTACAACTTTTCGAACGGTAGTATCTAATGTGGCGAATAATTTATTTTCAGCGAAAACCTCAGATTTACTCAAAAGGTTCATCATTGTGCTTTTCCCAACATTGGTATAACCTACTAAAGCAACGCGAACTAATTGACCACGATTTCCACGTTGAACGGAAGTTTGTTTGTCTATATCTTTAAGCTTCTCTTTGAGTAAAGCAATTTTAGTATTTATAATTCTTCTGTCTGTTTCAATTTGAGTTTCCCCAGGACCACGCATTCCGATACCTCCTTTTTGACGTTCGAGATGTGTCCAAAGTTTGGTAAGTCTTGGTAATGAATATTGAAGCTGTGCTAATTCTACTTGAGTTTTGGCACTTGATGTCCTTGCTCTACTTGCGAAAATATCTAAAATTAGATTATTTCTGTCTAATACTTTTATTTGTAAAATCGTTTCAATATTTCTCAATTGAGAAGGAGAAAGTTCATCATCAAAAATGGCTAAATCGATATTATTTTCAACAACATACTGACGGATTTCTTCCATTTTACCGGTCCCTACAAAAGTTTTAGAATTTTCAATAGTCACCTTTTGTAAAAAGACTTTATCGGTTATTGCTCCTGCCGTTTCGGCTAAAAAACGCAATTCATCGATGTATTCTAAGGCTAATTCTTCCGTTAATTTTTGAGTGATAATACCTACTAAAATGCATTTTTCCTCAACGGCATCAACGAGTATGTGGCTTGTTGTAGTTTCCATTATTTTCTGAGTGATTTAACAACTGGCACAAGTGCTTTCAATTGTTCTTGTGTAAATGAACCTCCAAAAGAAGGCATTCCATTTTTACCATTGTATATCGTAGAAGAAATTTCAGTATCTGTCAATGTGCTGATCGACAAATCTTTTGCTCCAGAAACCCCTAATTTGCCGTCTTCACCATGACAAGAAGCGCATCTCATTGTAAATAAAGAAGTTGCATCTTCTTTAGTAAATGGTTTTTCTTCGGAAGTTTGATCCAATTCTTTCGTTTGTGGACCACAAGAAACGAGTAAAAATAGTGCTAAAAAAACAGATAATCTTAAAACCATTGTCCCCCTAATGCTGCTCTAAATGGCCAAGGAATAGCTGCTAAAATTATTAAAAGTGCTATTGTATACCAAACTACAATTTTTTGATGTTTTACAATTGGAGCAACTGCTTTTTCTGCTTTTTTTCTTCCAATAGTAACTAAAACGATTGCAATTACCATCATTAAAAAGTGTTCCATTCCATAAAAACGAAGCATTGCATCTTTCATCCAACCTTGAGTAAATTGAACTTTCGAAGATTGAAAATACATCGCAAGACCAATTAACAATTGAGTATGCAACAGTATCATTGCAAATAAATTTAGCATTTTATCTTTTTTCAAATACTCGCCTTTGCTTTTTGAAGCGATTGCATTAAAAATAGCAGCAATTAATAAAATAAGGGCAACCCATCTTAAGCCAGAGTGAGTGTGTTGAAGTGCATTATACATATATTCCAATTTTTTTAAACAAAAATAGCTAAAAAGACCGATTGATTTCAGAGAATGGTTAAACATTTAGCAGCTTTTCGATAATTTACCTACTGATTTCAAATTATAGACACAAATTATATCTTTCGTTCTATTAATATCGCACTCCAAAGTTTGATAAAATAAAATTTTTTTTCAAATATTTTTTATCATTCTAAAAGTTGATTTATATGAAGTATGAAATAACAAAAAACGGCTCAATTTCTAAAGATGTAACTTATTCTATAAAATTAGAAACTTTAAAGTATCTCTATATGGAAACTTTTATGTATCTTTGATTTATATAATTCTAAATGGATGAATAAACTTTTTGAGATTACATTTTTGGAAGAAGCATTTGAGTTTTTAGGCAGTTTAGAACAAAAACATTACGAAAAAATACTTTATAATATTCGTAAAGCGCAAATAGACCGAGACCCTGAACTTTTTAAGAAATTGAATGACGATATTTGGGAATTCAGAACTCTTTATAAAGGCTTTCAATATAGACTACTTGCTTTTTGGGATAAAACTACTTCCACAGATACATTGGTTATTTCAACTCACGGATTTGTTAAAAAAAGAAGTAAAGTTGCTGAAAATGAAATTCAGAAAGCGAAACAACTTAAATCAAAATATTTTATTGAAAAAACTAAACTTAAAAATAAAAAACTATGAAAACATATACTTTAGATGAAGTTCAAGATAAATTGATTGGTGAAATTGGCACGCCTGAACGTGATGTTTTTGAGTATGAACTTCAATTAGATTTAATTGGAAAAGCAATCAAAGCAACAAGAAAAGAGAGACATCTAACTCAAGAAGAATTAGGGAAATTAATAGGTGTTCAAAAAGCACAAATTTCAAGACTTGAAAGAAATGCGAGCAATGTAACTATGGATACTTTACTGAGAGTATTTACAGCATTAAAAGCAAAAGTAACCTTACAAGTAGAACTGCCAAATTTGAATTTTATTTTAGAGAAATAATTTTGATATGAAATAGCAATGTTTAGAAACACACCTCCAAGGAATAGGCTTTTAAACATTAATGAAGCTTTAAAACGAGTATTCACTTGTTATATACTTTCTTTTACCATTTAACTATTAAAAAAATAATTACTGATAAAAAAAATTTATTTTCAAATGTTTTTTATCATTCTAAAAGATGATTTATATGCTATTTACTAATGAATAGGCTAATTATTATTTTTTTGATTTACAGATATTTATATTAAAATTTTTTATTTTAACATTTTTTAAAAATAAATTTTTTTATCTGACTTAAATAGTCGAGCTTTGCAAAAAAAAAATAAAAATTATAAAAAAACTAACAAAAAAGCCGATGAAAAAACTAACAAAAAAACCACTTAAATTTTTATTAATTAC
>CANCQX010000124.1 GCA_947380375.1 Flavobacteriales bacterium | reverse complement strand
TATGAAGATGAATGGTCGGATGAAAATTTATATTATGGAGAAGATGATGAATCATATTTCCAAGCATTTGTATACGATCAACAAGCCGATAAATATCTTAATCGTGGAAAAGCAATAGACAGTTTAGGATTAAAATTCAATTTTGAAGGAATTTATGAACGACGATATACAAATGGTCAATTGATGTTTCGATATGAATTTAAAGAAGGTAAATTAGTAAAAGAAGACACCTTGTTTTGGGACAATGGAATACCTTATGATGTTATAAATTTTCAAATAGATTCAAACCAATTTATACGTTCCATTTATGATTATGACGGTAAATTGTACAATGAAATTGTATTTGATTCAAAAGGAGATTATGTAAGGGTTAATTTTAAACCTAATTACACTAAAAATATTTTAATAGATGGAATTGTAGCGAAAGATTTACCCGGAGATTCTTATTTTAGCTATGATAAACAAGATACTTTGAAGTATTTAATTCCATCTGACTCTATCTTAATTTGGAAATCTTGGAATAAAGAAGATACAATCAAATTAGTTGAAAAAATATATTATCCAAAAGATCGAATTTTGAAATATAATAATTTTTCAATATCAGGTTTTCCGTCAATGAAAGGAGAATTAACTTTTAATGAAGACTTTAAAAGTTGGACAGGAACAGAAACTTTTTCATTCGAAAATTTAACGCTTGCAAGTAATAAATCAGCTTCCTATTTTGGAGCTTTTAAAGATGAAATACTAGATTCTTTCCCTCAATTAATAGTTAATCAAAGTACAGAATATTTTGATATAACTTCGGATAATGTTCTTTTAAAGGATAATGAGCCTTTTTCAGGACCAATTTTAATACATATTAATTCAGATAATCCAAAATTTAAAACATCTTCTAAACTTGACTTATCGTTTCCGATTTATTTAAACTGGGAAAAAAAATTGGAAGAAGATTATCGTCAGTATAAGAAATCTGGGAAATCGAAATTATCTGCATACATCAATACATTAGATCATAGTGAAATTTATGATGATCATAGTGTGAAAATAATAACCTCATTATTCCCATTTTTAGAACAATTAATTACTTTTCCAGAGATATTTCCAAAATTTGAGGACGATTTAAAGGAAGTTGAGTATAATGAAAAAGAAGAAAGTCCTTTTGCTAAAACAATAACAGGAAAATTTAAAAATGGTAAACCAGAAGGAAATTGGATCATAAAAGACCAGTTCGATAATTTCCAAGCAATTATTCCTTTTATTAATGGTGAAATTGATGGAGAATTTAAATCATATAGTACAATATATCCTACTGATTTAAGTGAATATGATTTAGAAGAAAATAAATTTACTAATGATACTTTACCTAAGAAAAAAACTACTTATTTATCTTCTATAGAACATTTTAAAAATGGTTTTCTTAATGGTGAGTCGATTTATTATAATTGGTTAGGGGAAACAATAATGCATCAAAATTATAAAGATGGATGGAAGCAAGGACCATCGTTTGAGAGAAATAATTTCGCTATTTCAAAAATGAATTATTTAGATGATGCATTGGATGGATACATGCAAACATTTTTAACTTTGAAAGGTAAAGATTCTATTCTTTTATATGATTTGAATTTCCAAAATGGCCACCTTCAGGGAGAATCAAAATCCTATCATTTAAATGGAAAAATTTCAAAACGTGGATTTTTCTTAAATGGTCAGTCAATAGATGATTATGAAGCTTATGATTCTCTTGGTTTCAAATATCATTATGTCAAATTTTTGTATTCATTTCCTATTGAAGAAAAAGTGTGGGAAGAAAATGAGTTGAGCGCAAGGTATCTTTTTGATTGGAAAGATTCAATTTATTTTTCACCTTCAGATATTACTTCTTCCGAATCTTTGGACGATATGTTATCAAATCTAGGATATACAGAAACAGCTTCAAATTATTACGGACGTCCAACATTAGTAGAAAAAACAGGTATTGATTATCATTTGACAAAATATTATCCAAATGATACAATTGCTCGTGATGGAAAAATTTCATCAGGAAAAAAAGTTGGACCTTGGAAGTATTTTAGTTATGAAGGCGAATTATTATACAAAGTTGATTATTCAGATTCACTAATTACAGTAAATGATTCAATTCATTTTAAATCCAAAGGAATATTAACAGATTATAATTCGAAAGGAAATCCTATTAGTAAGAGTTTTATTATAGAGAAGTTTGAAAAATACGATTGTGCACATTCAGACCATCACGAGATTAGACAACTTTATACGACTTGGGAAGCTAATGATACTTTAAAAAGAATAAATGGATATGTAAAAAATCACTACGATAATGGAGTAATCCAAAACGAAGGGAATATGAAAAATGGTTTACCAACTGGTGTATGGAAATTTTATGACCCTTTCGGAAATTTAAATCAAGTTGGTGTTTATGTAATGGGAAAACGTGATGGTCGTTGGTTGGCAGGAGATTTGTCTAAAACCAAATATTTAGGAGATATTTGTCTCAACCCTAATCTTCCAAATATTGAAAATGAAATAAAAATGCGTGAAAAATTATTAGATATTGTTATCACCAACTATAAACTTGGAAAAGCATTCAACAAAGAATATTACGATATTGATTGGAATGAAGTAGATAAAAAATAGAAAATTCAAGTTCAAAATTAAAAAGGATTTTCTGACGATTTTATTTTACCGTATAGAAAATCCTTTTTAAATATTTCTACATTCCGATTATATGTTGAACTTCTATTTCAGTTATATTACGTTGTATTCCTTCTTTGTTTAAATAGGTTCTATTTACAATACGTCCATGAATAGCTAATTGTTTTCCCTTTTCGCCATAGTTCTCAATAAATTGTGCCATGTTTCCCCAGGCAAATACACGGTGCCATTCGGTATTTTTTTCATCTTTTCCATTTTTTGATTTATGTAAATTATCTGTGGCCAAACTAAATCGAGCGATTTTATTTCCATTCTCAAACTGTGTAATTTGGGGAGGCATTCCCATATTCCCAACTAATGTTACGTTATTTCTTAAAATGTTCATAATTCAATTTTTTAGATTAATTTTTAAATGAGGGTGAGATTGATGTTAAGGTTCCGATATTTTCGAAGACTGAGCTTGTCGAAGTCGAGGTTTTAAAGAATTACTAAATCATTTACTTCCACTTGAGAAATATACTTTCGCTCCCCCTCTTTGTTCTTATAGAAACGAGTAATCAATTTTCCTTCAACAGCCATTCCCATTCCAACAGATCCAAGTTCTTCTAATATTTTCACCCATCTACCCCAGGCAGATAATTGATGCCATTGATTTCTACTTTTTGAATTCCCTTTTTCATCCAAATAAGTTTCTTTAGTTGATAGCGTAAATTGTGCTATTCTTTTCCCACCTTCTAGTTCAACAATTTTAGGAGTTGAACACATTTTACCAATTAAATTTACGTGATTCATATTGTAGGTTTTTATTACGATTACTATTATTTTCTATTAAAACTTTTTATAAGAACAATTCGAAGGATTCAACTTATTTAACTTCTTGCTCTGTTTTTTCAGTATTTTTTGACGAAACCAATAAAAAGTCTGTTACTTCGATATCTGTAGAATATCTTTTCTCTCCGTCTTTCTCGTATTGTTTATTCACCAATCTACCTTCGATCATAATTTCCTGACCTTTTGTAGCCATACTTGAAATACGTTCAGCAGTTTTCCCCCAGATCACTAAATTGTGCCATTGTGTGTTATCTTGCCATTGTCCGTTTTTATCTTTATAGCTTTCGTTTGTAGCTAAAGGCACTTTCACTAAAGAATAATCTTTTGACGCACCTACTTTTTGCATTTCAATGTTTTGACCAATTCTTCCAATTAAACTTACTTTGTTTCTTAACGTGTTCATACTAATTAATTTTAAAATTTGTTTTTTCGTAACCTATCAGAAGTCGTTATCTGATTTCGACACTGCAAAGTTTGGGATACTTCAAAACTTTATTCGGTTACAAACTGATTACTGTCGAATGTCTTTCGGTTGTAAGTGGTTATTATCGGTTATATTATTGATTTACAATTATTTATGAATTAAAATTTATTTTGAAAATTTGCTAAAAATAGTTTAGAATAATAGAAATCTTTTGAGTTGTTGGTTGTTTTTAAAAGGTTAAATTTGTGGAGTGATAATTATATTTCGAATATTTACAGGTTAGTAGCCATTTTATCGCACCGCACAGAAAAAACGAAATTTAAAATATGAAAAGACAAATTACAGACGCAGAAAAACAACAAGTTAGAATTCAACAACAGGACAAAGACGGTTCTTTAAAATGTTTTATTTCGGGAGAAATAATTGGTGCAGACGATGAAATTGAATACGACCATATTTTACCATTTTCAAAACAAGGTGATAGCGATATTGCAAATATCAGAATTGTTTTAAAAGAATATAACAGAAGAAAATCTGACCAATCTTTATACGATTTTAGAGATAATTACAAACTTGAAAAACTTTTTAACGACAAAAAGAACAATATCAAACTACAAGATATTTTTTCATTAAAAGATATTTCTCCAAAATCTTTTCATTTCACAACTGAAACGGATAGCATAAAAATAAATGACGGAATTGACGAAAGAACGTTTACTCTTTTGTTTGACAAAATACTAAACGTACAATATTTTTACGGCAGAATTCCAATTAAATGGCTTGAAAATGATGATCAAGAAGGTTTACAACCGAGAGTAATTGATTATAAAAGATTAATCAGTTTGCGTGACCATTTAAAAGACCATCCACAGCTTGCTCCATCAATTGCTCGACTAATCGACAATAGAATTAAACTTTTTGACGGACAACATAAACTTGCAGGTCAAGTTTTAAATAATTCTGTCGAAGTTGATATAAAAGCATATTTGTCGCCATTAGAAGTTGATAAAGCAAAAAAACTTTTTGACGATTTGATGATTACAAATCTTGACGCACATTCAAAACATAAACAAATTCCATTTTACACTTCTACTCTACTTGATAGACTTTCGGTAATTTACAAAGAAATGTTAGGCGAATTCACATCAACTAAACCAGTTGAAAAACATTCGGAAGAAAATTTTGTAAACTATCTTGTCGCAGAAAAAAACCATACAAGAGCAGAAGCAAAACAAATGCTTAAAAGTACAATTATCACAAACGCAATTGAATTAACTGCAATAAATGATTTTACTGCTGTCGCATCAAGAGATAATAGTTTTGCATTATCAATCGATTTGCTAAAAATTGCAATTTTTCCAAATACTTTGTATTTAGAACCATCAACTGCAAATTTCAAATCTGTTGGAGATTATCGTGATGAAGAATTAGAAAACTTCAAAGAATTATCAACTATGTTGGTTGAATATGGAAAACTAAATAATTGGGTGCAAAATTCAAGAGGAAAATCACTCACAAATATTGAACTAAAAGCGAGAAGAATTTGGCATAAAGGAGCAGTTTTAACTTGGGCACCATATCTTAAAAGTATTTTAGTAATGTCATTTAACTTAATGACAAATGAAGACCGAGAAAAACTTTTATACAGAAGCGTAATGAATGAAAGTGAAAAAGACAGAATTGCAAGTTGCTTAAATAGACTTTTTAGTCATAATCTTTGGGACGAACCAGAAGGAGAAATTGACAGTTTATTAATTTCTGCAAGAAAGCAAGACGACTTATTCAACAGAAAAGGATTAACCGAAAAATATGTATTAACAGGAATGATATAAATAAAAAAACGGCTACTAACAGTGGTTTGCAAAAAAATGGCGGGTTTTGGGCTTAATTTGAAGGTTGGTTTTGTACTTGCAAAATAAGTGTTTAATCGAAAGTTTAGGCTTCCTTAATCCGCCATTTCTGCAAGCCGCGAAACGTTAAAAAAATTGAAAAAAAGATAAAAACCATACTAATCATAGCAATTTCACTAGAAATTATCCTTCTCCTCTTTTTTGATAAGAAAATAGCAGCTTATGGTCCTATTCTTTTTTGGGCGGTTGGATTAATTGGAATATTAAATTCTGCTTCGAATATTTCAAATCTTTCTAAGTTAGTCAAAAAATCAAAACCTGAACTTTATAAAAAATACAGTTTTGGGTTTATGATTAAGCGAAGTTCATTTTTAGATAATGAATTTTTAAACGCGTTAAGTGAAGATGAAAAACAATTCATTGAAAACAATAAAATTATATTTAAGTACCTCCTATTTTGTTTCTTACTTTTTGCTATTTCTGCATTTATATTAGTTTTGAAATAAAAAAACAAACACTTTATTTCTAAAATAAAACCCTCCGTTTAACCACGATTGTCGCTTAAAAAATATACCTTTGAGTGAAGAAATTCATTCTGAAAATCATAACAGATTGTGAATGAATTGAAATAGAAATTTAGAAGAAATTTTAAGGTGAAGACTATCAAAAGTCTACTATCTATCATCTAAAAATCTAATATCTAAAAAAAATGGAAAAAGAATTAAAATTAGCTGTCTTAATCGATGGTGACAATATACCTTCAGCTTACTTGAAGGAAATGATGGAAGAAATTGCGAAATATGGAAATCCAACTGTAAAACGTATTTATGGGGACTGGACAAAACCAAATCTTTCAAAATGGAAACATTTATTACTTCAAAATGCGATAACTCCAATTCAGCAATACGGATACACAAGCGGTAAAAATGCAACTGATTCAGCAATGATCATCGATGCAATGGACTTGTTGTATTCCGAAAAAGTAAATGGTTTTTGTTTGGTTTCAAGTGATAGCGATTTTACACGGCTTGCAACTCGGTTAAGAGAGGCAGGTATGCACGTTATAGGAATAGGAGAGAAGAAAACTCCAGAGCCTTTTATTGTAGCTTGCGACCGTTTCATTTACATTGAAATCTTGAAGAAAGAAATTGAACTAGAAACTTCAAACGCCATTGAAAAAGGTCAGAAACCTAAGAAAAATGAAGTCGATAAAATTACACCGAAAGTCATTAAATTATTGGCTTCTACTGTTTCTGATTTAGCAGATGAAGAAGGTTGGGCATTTTTAGGGGACGTTGGAAGTTTATTAATGAAAAAACAACCTAATTTCGATTCTAGAAATTACGGCTTCGAGAAACTAACTCCTTTGATTAATTCAACTAATAAATTTGAAATTGAACAAAGAGAAAACTCGAAAGGAAGAACAAAATTGATTTACGTTAAAAATAAATAAGAACGACTATGTTTACAGGTATCATCGAACAATTAGGTCATATTACAGCGATTCAAAAAGAGGGAGAGAATATTCATTTCACTGTTAAATCTAACTTTACAAATGAATTAAAAGTAGATCAAAGTGTAGCGCATAATGGAACGTGTTTAACAGTTGTTTCTATTGATATCGATGAATACACAGTTACAGCTATTCACGAAACACTTGAAAAAACGAATTTAGGTGAATGGAAAGTAGGTACAAAAGTAAATTTAGAAAGATGTATGCAAATGAATGGACGCTTGGATGGACATATAGTTCAAGGTCACGTTGATACTACTGCTATTTGCACCAATATTGAAGATCAAGATGGAAGTTGGAAGTATACATTTGAATACACAGCAAATCAAATTACCGTTGAAAAAGGATCAATTACAGTTAATGGGGTAAGTTTAACGGTTGTTGATTCTAAAGACAAACAATTTTCTGTTTGCATCATTCCATATACATACGAGCATACCAATTTTCACCAACTTAATGTAGGAGATAAAATCAATTTAGAATTTGATATTATTGGAAAATATGTAGCAAAAATGATGTGTAGGTAATTTTTATAAAGGTTTTAAAAGATTACAATAAAATCAATTTTGTTATTGATTTATTTCAACTATTTAACTAAATTAGATAGATAATGAAATAATTTAATACAATGACAACCTATTTTCAAAACAAATTTCGAAACGAAACAACACGATTACAAAATTGGGATTATCGATGGGATGGTTCCTATTTTATAACCATTTGCACAAAAAATCGGGAACATTATTTTGGAGAAATTTTAAATGGTAAAATGAATTTATCTAACATTGGTGTTCTAGCCGATATATTTTGGTATGAAATAAAAAATCATTCAAAAAACATCAAATTGGATTCATTTGTTGTTATGCCAAATCATATACATGCGATATTGATATTAAATGGCGGGTATATTAATGATGATAAAACAATTACGGTTTCCGGTGAAACATCGGTTGAAAATAATGGTCCCGATTTTTTGTGCAAATGGTTATAAAATAGGAACCATCCCATCGATAATCCCAATTTTGTAATCGTGTTGTTT
>CANCQX010000123.1 GCA_947380375.1 Flavobacteriales bacterium | reverse complement strand
CAAACATCTTTTTATTTGGATAATTCTCTAATTGGTAATAAGGAATATCAAAAAGTCGTTGAATAGAAATCATGGTCTTTTATATTAAATCATTATTTTAGTAATATTACGAATATATCAAAAATAATTGAAATTAAATAGAAATGTATTAAATCAAAATGATCTTTAGATTTACGTTTTGAAAGAAAATCGAGTTATAAAATTTGAATTAAAAGAAAAATATTTATATTTACGCTGCTATCTTACAATAGTTCGCTTTTACAAACTAGTAAAAAAGTATGAAATAGCTATGATTAGAAACACAAATGCGAAGCAGGTAACGCAGTTATACATTAATGAAGATTTAAAAGGCGTATTACATATGACCATTAAAAAACAAATTATCTACATATGAAACATGTTTTTTCATTTATTCTGATATTACTAATTTCGGACGTTATTCTTGCTCAAGATTTAGAATTTACACAATTTTATTCAAATCCTGTATATTTAAATCCTGCTTTCGCTGGTACCCATGGTTGTCCTAGATTTGCTTTGAATTATAGAAATCAATGGCCAAGTTTAACAGGAAGTTATGTTAGTTATGCTGCATCTTACGATCAATATTTTAAAAATATTTCTGGGGGAATAGGTATTGTTTTGGTGAACGATGTGCAAGCAAAGACAATTAATACTACAACTGGAAGTTTAGTTTATTCTTACCATACAAAAATTAACAGGAAATGGAATTTACTTTTTGGAGCAAAAGCTACATGGGTTCAAAAATCATTAGATTGGAGTAAGTTGACTTTTGGAGACATGATTGATCCTAGAAAAGGTTTTATTTATTCTACGGGTGACCAAGTCCGTGGTGGAAATTTTGGTTTTTTTGATGTTTCTGCTGGAGCTGTTCTTTTTAGTAAAACATTTAATTTTGGTTTAGCCGCTAATCATTTAAGTCAACCAAATGAGTCGATGATTAGGGGGACAAACGATAAGTTACCAATGAGAATAACGGCTCATACTTCTGCTACTATTGCATTAGGAAAACAATCTAAATTTACAAATATTACTACTATAATGCCTTCGATTATTTATTGTTATCAAAATGGCTTTAATCAATTAAATGTTGGTACATATGTTAAGCACGGTGCTTTGACAGTAGGTACTTGGTTTAGAAATAGAGATGCTTTTATTTTAACTGTTGGATTATCTACAAGTGTATTTAAAATTGGATATAGCTATGATGTGACGGTTTCTAAATTGAACAATGGTGTTTCTGGAGGTTCTCATGAGGTTTCATTAGGATTTAATTTGAATTGTAAAACTCCACCACAAAGATATAAGACAATTTCTTGTCCATCTTTCTAAGTAATTATTACAAAAATATTAAACAAAAAAAGACCGAATTCGGTCTTTTTTTGTTTAATAAATTACTTCAACTTTTTCAATAAGGGATCATTTATTGCATTCGAGTATTTTTTAGAAATTTCTTCCCAATCAATAACATTCCAAATCGCACCTAAATAATCTGCTCTTTTATTTTGATATTTTAAATAATAAGCATGTTCCCAAACATCGATTCCTAAAATTGGAATTCCTTTATCTTTACTAATATCCATTAAAGGATTATCTTGATTAGGAGTTGAACAAACAACTAGTCTATTGTCGGGTGTAACAATTAACCAAGCCCAACCAGATCCAAAACGACTAGAGGCAGCTTTATTTATTACTTTTTTTAATGAATCTAAACTCGTAAAAGTTGATTCGATTGCTTTCATTAATTCGACAGAAGGTTTAGTGTCTTTTTTAGGTGTTAATATTTCCCAAAATAAAGAATGATTATAGTGACCTCCGGCATTATTTCTAATAACTTCAGAGCGTAAACTAGTTGTTAAAAGTAATTCTGTTAATCCGATCGAATCCGCTTTAGTTCCTATTATAGCTTTATTTAAATTAGTAATATAAGTTTGATGATGTTTTGAATGATGAATTAACATTGTTGTAGAGTCAATTGAAGATTCTAATGCATTGTATGCAAACTTTAATTTTGGTAGAGTGAAATTTTGAGAGGTCCCTATAAAACTCAATGCGACTGAAGCTACTACCAATGATCTTTTTATTTTTTTCATATTTTTAGCTATTATATTTCTTCAAAGTTACAACTTATAGACGGTTGATTTTTTTTGATTACAAAAATTAACATAAAGTATGCTGTTGAGATATATAATCCAATATTTCATTTTAGATTTGTAGTATGATAATTAATAAGCGTATTGGGATAATAGGAGGCGGGGCAGCAGGTTTTTTTTCAGCACTTTCTGTAAAACAGCATCATCCTGATTACGATGTGATTATTTTTGAAAAATCAGCAAAAATATTAGCTAAAGTTAAAATTTCTGGAGGAGGAAGATGTAATGTTACAAACGCAACTTTTGATAATAAAGAACTAGCTAAATTTTATCCGAGAGGAGGAAACCACTTAAGGAAAGCTTTTGAGCAATTCAATGCTAAATCTACGATGGATTGGTTTGAAGAAAGAAATGTTCCTTTGGATGTTTTAGCTGAAAATTGTGTTTTTCCAAGGTCAAATGAATCTCAATCAATCATCGATTGTTTTGTTAGAGAAGCAAAAACTAAAAATGTAATAATTAAAATTCAAACTGGAATTAATGAAATTAAAAAGTTAGAAGATGGTACTTTCTTATTAGAATCCATAGATAACGATTTCATAGTTGATAAGGTAATTGTTACAACTGGTGGACATCCAAAACGAATAAGTTTAGAATGGCTTGAAAAATTAGGCCATTCAATTGTTGATCCTTTACCTTCATTATTCACTTTTAATATGCCTAAAAATCCTATTTGTGAATTAATGGGTAATGTAGTTGAAGAAACAACTGTGAAAATAGAAGGGACAAAGTTAATTGCTAAAGGTCCGCTTTTGGTTACTCATTGGGGAATGAGTGGTCCTGCAATCTTAAAGTTGTCTGCTTGGGGAGCTAGAATATTAGCCGAAAAAGAATACCAATTTTCTATTTTAGTTAATTGGTTGAATGACAGGAAAGAAGATGATTTGCGTTCTGAGATGAATAAAGTAATTGAAATTCACGGAGGTAAAATGGTTGGTAATTTAAACCCTTTTCCAATGACAAGTCGTTTATGGAATTTCTTATTACTAAAAACGGAAATCAATCTAGAAAAAAGATGGAATGAAGTTGGTAAAAAAGGGATTAATAAATTGATAAATACCCTTTTAAATGATAGATATGAGGTTTCTGGTAAAACTACATTCAAAGAGGAGTTTGTGACAGCTGGTGGCGTTTCTTTAGATGATGTAGATTTTACAACAATGGAATCAAAAGTTCTTCCAGGAATTTTTTTCGCAGGTGAAGTTTTAGATATTGATGGTGTAACAGGTGGTTTTAGTTTTCAAGCTGCTTGGACAACTGGTTGGATTGCAGGGAAGAATGTTTAATTTTTAATTATGAATTAATTCAACATCAAAAATTAATAATACAAAATTATCAAACTACCAATTTCCTCCAGAGCCACCGCCTCCAAATCCACCACCGCCGAAACCACCAAAGCCTCCACCGCCAGAAGATCCTCCACCAAAACCTGATCCTCCGCCAAAACCGCTTCCGAAAAATAGACCTCCAGCACCCATTGTGAAACCATTTCCTCTTCCGCCACCTTTTCTAGACATTGATATAAAAAAGACAATTATTATAATTAAAATTATGATTGTCTTTAATAAGGAGCCTGATTTACCGTGTTTTTTAGCATATTGCTTTGAATTGTATTCGCCTTTTGCTAAAGACATTAATACAGTTGTAGTTTGATCTAAAGCTGCGTAGAAATTTCCATTTTTTAAGTTCGGTAGTAGTTCGTTATCTTCAATTTGTCTACAAACTGCGTCAGGTATAGCACCTTCTAAACCTTTTCCTGGTGCAATGAAATATTTTCTTTCACCTTTTCCTCCAGTTGGTTTTATTAATATAACTATTCCGTTGTCTTCTTTTTCGTGACCAACTTTCCAATTTTCACCAATTCTTGTAGCAAATTCCCAAGGTTCAAATCCTGCTAAATCATCAACAATTACAATTACAATTTGGTTAGATGTTTCATTTGAAAAAGCTACTAATTTTTGCTCTAATAATTCCTTTTCTGCTTCAGATATGAAATTAGGAAAAGCTTTCGATAGATTATTTACTAATCTTTGGGGATTAGGAGCTTCTGGAATTCCGTTTTGCCCAAAAGAATTAATAGTTACTATAGAAAGAAGTATATAAGCTAAAAGGAAACGAAACATTTATTTTGTTGTTAGTGAAGTGTTTATTTTGTAATTCAAATCAATCTTCAAATGAAATTTCATTTAACAATTCATTTTTGTCATCTTTTTTATAAGGGAAATGTACCTTTAATCGTTCACCTGACATTTCAATTCCTTGGCATAAACCGACAGTGAACTGATCTCTTTTAAATTCTAGTGTCATTAGGTCTCTGATAATATCCCAAAAATCAGATGGAACGACATCATTTATTCCTTTGTCTCCTAGAATTGCAAATTTTTTATCTTCAACAGCTAAATAAAATAGTACTCCATTTCTTAATTCTGTTTTGTGCATTCCTAACTTTTCGAAAACTTTTGTTGCCGTTTTTACAACATCTCCTTTACAATTAGAGGTCAAATGAACTCTAATTTCTCCTGATGTATGTAGTTCTGCATTTTCAATTGCTAATTGAATTGATTTTTGTTGAATTTCTGTAAAAAATGTTTTAATATCCATCTGATGTAAAAAGAAACAGCGACTTAAATAGAAAGTCGCTGTTGAATTATGTTTATTTGCTAAAGTCTACTGTTGGTGCTATTTCAGATCCTGCGGCAGCTGCGAAAGCTTCTTTTTTAGGAAATGTTACTTGATTTAAGAACATACTGTTTAAGAAACCTCTAATGTGAGAATTGTATGCTTTTATAGATTCATTGTAATCTTGTCTTGCTTTATTTATTCTATTTTCAGTGCCTTCCAATTGAGCTTGTAGCATTCCGAAGTTTTCTGTCGCTTTAATTTGTGGGTAAGCTTCAAAAGCTAAAGTAATTGCTGAGTTTATTTGTTTACCTACTTTATCAAAATCACCAGGAGTTTTTGCAGCAACTATTCCAGCTCTTGCTTGAGTAACTTGTACTAAAATACTTTTTTCATTTTCGGCAGCTCCTTTAACTGTTGCAACTAATTGAGGAACTAAATCAGCTCTTCTTTGGTAGGTTGCACCAACGTCTCCCCACATTTGATCAACTGTTTCTTGATAACTAATCGCTGTATTATACGATGATCTGTAGGTTGCGAACAAAATGACTACTAAAAGAGCAATAGAGCCTAAAATAATATACGATCTTTTCATTTTTTAAATTTTTATAAATGTACCTTTTCTTTTTCAAATGCTGTACCAAAAGTTTTAATTGACATTCTGTCAGTAAAGAAGCGATGAATCGCTTCTGTCATTAAAAAATGTTTTTCGTTGCTAAGAATTGGTCTAAAGTTGGTATTTCTGCATATAAAACTTCTCTCGCTTTACTGCCTTGAAAAGGACCAATAATTCCAAAAGCCTCTAATTGATCTACAATTCTACCAGCTCTGTTGTATCCTAATTTCAATTTTCTTTGCAATAAACTTGCTGAACCTTGTTGGTGTAAAACTACGATTCTAGCTGCATCGGCGAACATTGGATCTAATTCACCCGTGTCAAAATCTTTTTCACCACCGCCATCTTCTCCTGTATATTCAGGTAGTATAAGTGCTTCTGGGTAAGCTCTTTGATCTCCAATGAAGGCACATATGTCATCTACTTCAGGAGTATCTACAAATCCACATTGAAGACGAATTAATTCTGACCCATTCATTATTAACATATCCCCACGGCCGATTAATTGATCAGCTCCTGAACCATCTAAAATTGTTCTTGAGTCGATTTTAGAAAGTACTCTAAAAGCAATACGAGCAGGGAAATTGGCTTTAATCATCCCTGTAATTACGTTAACAGAAGGTCGTTGAGTTGCTACAATTAAGTGAATTCCGATAGCTCTAGCTAATTGAGCTATCCTTGCAATAGGATGTTCGATTTCTTTACCGGCAGTCATAATTAAATCTGCAAACTCATCAATTAGTACAACTATGTATGGTAAATATCGATGTCCTTTTTCAGGATTTAATTTTCGGGCAATGAATTTAACGTTGTATTCTTTAATGGTTCTAACTTGAGCTTCTTTTAAAAGTTCATATCTGTTGTCCATTTCAATACAAAGTGAGTTCATTGTATTAACAACTTTTGAAGTGTCAGTAATAATTGCATCGCCCTCACCTGGAAGTTTTGCTAAGAAATGACGTTCAATTCTATTGAATAAAGTTAATTCAACTTTTTTAGGGTCAATTAATACAAATTTAACTTGTGCCGGGTGTTTTTTATAAAGAATAGAAACTAAAATAGCATTTAAACCAACAGATTTACCTTGACCAGTAGCTCCTGCAACCAATAAGTGAGGCATTTTGGTAAGGTCAAACATATAGGTTTCATTCGTAATTGTTTTACCTAAAACAACTGGTAATTCGTAATCACAGTTCTGGAATTTCTCAGATGCAATTAGAGTCCGCATAGGTACCATTTCAGGATTACTATTTGGTACTTCTATACCAATTGTACCTTTCCCAGGTATTGGAGCAATGATACGAATGCCTAAAGCACTTAGACTTAAAGCAATGTCATCTTCTAAGTTTTTAATTTTTGATATACGAACGCCGGGTGCAGGTACAATCTCATAAAGTGTAACTGTAGGTCCAACTGTAGCTTTTATTTTAGCAATATCAATTTTATAGTGGGATAAAGTTTCAACAATTTTATTTTTGTTGTCTTCTAGTTCCTGCTTATTAATATTTATTCCACTTCTTCCGTAATCCTTAAGAAGTTCAATAGGAGGGAGGACGTAACTTGCAAGATCTAAAGTTGGGTCATAATCACCGTATTCTTTTCTTAAATCATCCATTTCTGAATCACTCAATACTTCTTCGACTTTCGGTTTAACAACAGTAAAGCCATCGTCTAAATTTAGAGGTTCTGAAAGAGCTTCTTCAGGAATTTCAATTTCAAAATCATCATCACTATAAGTAGGTTTAGCTATCGGGGTTTTAACTAAAATTTCAAGTTCAGAACCATCGAATAATGAGTCGTCATCATCTTCTAATTCTTCATCTTCATCAAAAACGACAGGACTAGTTATATTTTCTTCCTCGATATCTTCGTCTTTTATAGTGTTTATAACGTGAAGGTCATCAAATTCAGGTTTTACAATAGGGTTTGTTTTAATTGAGTTAAATTTAGGGCTATTCTCTGCTAATTCTTCTTCAGATTCAGTACTATTGAAAAGTCTCTCAAAAATCTGTTTAAAATTTGGATTAAATAAAACGACTAATGCCAAGTATAATAATAGTCCAATAAAAGTAAAATCGCCAAAACCACCTATGTTAATTTTTAGCCAATTATTCAAATGATAACCAAATGAACCGCCTAAATAATTCACTTGATTCGCAAAGAAGCCTAGAAATAATGAAGACCAAACCATCATAATTGAAACAATAGCAAATGATTTTCGAATTGGGACTAAAATTATATCTAAAAGAATTTTTACACCAGAAATAAATAATAAAAAACAAATACCAAAAGAAGAAATTCCAAACCAGCGGTAAATGAATAAGTGAGATGACCAAGCACCAAACTTACCTAGCCAATTTGTTACAGGTTCTTCATCTCCATCGAATAAAAATGTAAATAATGATTTATCTAACACTCTGTCTTGGTCTTCTTTCCAAGTGAAAATATAAGATAAACAAGCAAGGAAAAAATAGAATGACAATAAAATTAGAATAGCACCAATTGAACTTTTAAGTTTTTTCTTATCAAATCTACCTGAAATGTTTTTAAGAGAATTTTTTATTTCAGGATTTTTTTTATCCTTTTTTTTAGAAGCTTTTTCTGTAACCTCTTCTTTAGTAGAGTCTATAGGAATGGGTTCGCTTTTGCTTTTATATTCGTTTTCTAATGCCATTATCTGCTTAAATATCTTACGAAGATAATTAACAAAGGGAGTGTTAAAATGCTTTTTTAACTATAGTTTACACATACAAATGTTACTAAAGTTTTGAATGATCACTTTTGGTTCTTATTATTTTAAATCTAGATAGTATTTTAGATTAATATAAAGTTTTGTTACCGATTTATTCCTTTTTGTCTTTTAAAATTTCATCTAAAAATTGGTCAAAATTTACTTTTTTATAGTCTATCGGAACGCCAAATAAATCTCTATTTAGTTTTACTTTTTCAAAATAAATTAATGTGTAAACTGCAACACCATCTTCTGTATTTAAGTAATATCTAACTGGTAATCCTGGTATTTCCTCAAAGGCATTTATGTATTTAGGCGAAAATTGTTTTAAATATAATATTTCAATTTTTTGTT
>CANCQX010000122.1 GCA_947380375.1 Flavobacteriales bacterium | reverse complement strand
TATTTCAAAAATTCTTTTCTAACCATTTCTCCGCCCACTTTATACTCTTTGATAAAGTGTGAATTTATTTCAGCTTTCTTACATATCTCTCTCAGGGCAGTGTTAAATTCAGCAACCCCAATTGATTTTAGTTTCGGAAAAGTGTAGTTGTTTTTTTCTAAGATCTGTTCTACTCTATCACTAAAAGGAATATAGATTTCACCTTTTCTTCCGTTTATTTCTTTCGTTGTCTTTTTAGGGCGATAGCAAAGCATTTCATTCTGTTTGATATTATCTTTAGTAAGGTTTGTAAAATCACTAAATCTCATCGCTGTTTCACATCCTATTAAAAACAAATCTCGTATTTTATCTTCTTCATCGTTTAGTGGTAATTCCTGTAATTTTAACAATTCATCTTCCGTCAAAAAAACATTCTCTTGCTCTTCTACAATTGTTGGTAAATGCTTCAAATCAAAACGAGAAATGACATCATTATCAAAACACCAGTTTAAAAATGCTTTAATGTTTTTATGGAGTTTACCAATTGTATTTACTTTTAAGCCATAATCTCCTTCAGCATTAACCGCTTCAAATTCTAAGTAATAGTCAAACTTGTCAATAATATTTCCAAACGTATTTTTGAATAAGTCAAAATGAAGCGGAGTACCTTGCTTCATCTCTATTTTTTTTAGATGTTTCCGAAGTGATTTATCATAATCTCGAACATCTCCTTTAGCAACTATTTTTTTCTTCGCTTCAAGGAATAATTCGAAATATCCCCAAAAGTCGTCTTTCTTTTTGGGACGAATTAATATATCATCCGCATTTATGAGATCATTTTTTAAAACTTCTGGCTTGGGCTGAATACCTTTTTCAATATACTTATTATATATGAGTTTAAGGTTTTGTTCTAATAAATCTAATTGCTTATTAATTTCTCCAGCTTCAGGCACTTCCATCACCTCTTTGACTCTTTGAGAATTGAAATTCCAAAATTTTGGAAGAACACTAAAACCGGTTCCCATTTTTAAACGGTTGCTGTCATAATTAAAAATTAAATTGATAGCTGTTTTGGAAGAAGATTTTACGTCTTTAATTTTTAAGTTGAAATTAATTGAAAGCATACCCATTTTTTTTATAAATATACAAAAATTAAATTAAAAAGGGGGTCAGATTTCAATTTTAGGGGGGTCAGATAGGGGTCAGACCAAATTATATTAAGTTGTTTTTAAAAAAATAAAAAATAATTTTAAAAATTATAAATATATGAAAATCAATACTTTGAAAATGTAATTTAAACTAATTTAGTATAAAAACCGAAAACCCCGTAAACATTGACCTTGAGGTCCCGTCCGGACCGCAAGTCTCGTATGGCTGCGGGAATCAGAAAAGCTCTGCAAGTATCAAATTTGCAGGGCTTTTTGCTTTTTATATTTTAGGAATAAATCAACTCTGAGAACATCTTTTTCTAAAAATAAATACGCCGTAACAAGTTTTAGTCTTGATCCATCTTTATTGGAAACAGTTTCTTAGTTTTGTAAATTAAAGATATTAATTTTGAAGCAAAAAGTTTTTTTCATTACCCCTCCGTTTACTCAACTTAATACGCCATATCCAGCAACGGCTTATTTGAAGGGTTTTCTTAATACTCAAAACATTCCTTCTTTTCAAACAGACTTAGGAATTGAAGTTATTTTAAAACTTTTTTCCAAAAATGGATTAAAACAACTATTTGAAACTATAGAATTAAAAAATCAAACCCTAAGTTCAAATTGTATAAGAATCATAAATCTTAAAAAAGAGTATTTAAAAACGATAGACCCTGTAATTTCATTTTTGCACGACAAAAACCCTACTCTAGCACATTTAATTTGTGAACGTAATTATTTACCTGAAAGCTCTAGATTTGATCAATTAGAAGACTTAGAATGGGCATTTGGAACAATGGGAATAAGAGATAAAGCTAGGTATTTTGCTACTTTATACTTAGAAGATATTTCAGATTTAATTATTGAAGCAGTTGATTCTCACTTTGGATTTAGTAGATATGCCGAAAGATTAGGAAGATCTGCTTCAACTTTTGATGAATTAAACAGTGCCTTAAACAGAGATAACACTTACATCGATACTCTATTAATTGATTTATTAAAAGAAAAAATTGAAATCGAACAACCAACATTAGTTGCTATTACAGCACCTTTTCCTGGAAATTTATACAGTGCTTTTAAATGTGGACAATGGATTAAAAAAAATCATCCTTCCATAAAAGTAACTCTAGGAGGTGGTTATGCAAATACCGAATTAAGATCACTAAAAGATGCACGTGTTTTTGAATTCTTTGATTTTATAACATTAGATGATGGTGAAGCTCCGATTTTAAATTTAATTGAATATATAGAGAACAAAAGGGAAATAGAAAATTTAAAAAGAACATTTACATCTAATAATAATGAAGTTACTTACTTCAATAATTCGAACACTCCAGATTTTAGACAAAAAAATGTAGGCACTCCTGATTATTCAGATTTACCACTAGATAAATATCTGTCAGTGATCGAGATAGCCAATCCAATGCACCGTTTATGGAGCGATGGAAGATGGAACAAACTTACCTTAGCTCACGGTTGTTATTGGGGGAAATGTACTTTTTGCGATATTTCTCTTGATTATATAAAAACTTATGAAGCAACAACTGCTATTATTTTAGTAGATCGAATTGAGGAAATAATAGCCCAAACAGGTAACAATGGGTTTCATTTCGTGGATGAAGCTGCTCCACCAGCATTGATGAGAGAAGTCGCTTTAGAAATATTAAGGCGAGACTTAACAGTTGTTTGGTGGACTAATATTCGTTTTGAAAAAAGCTTTACTTACGATCTTTGTAAATTACTTTCACTATCTGGGTGTATTGCAATTTCAGGTGGATTAGAAGTTGCATCGGATCGATTATTAAGATTAATTGAAAAAGGTGTAACAGTTGCTCAAGTAGCGAAAGTGGCAGACAATTTCACACAAGCAGGAATAATGGTTCACGCCTATTTAATGTATGGATTTCCAACTCAAACAGAACAAGAAACAATAGATTCACTTGAAATTGTAAGACAACTTTTAGAAATAGGTGCTGTACAGTCTGGTTTTTGGCATCAATTTGCGATGACAGCTCATAGTCCAGTTGGTTTAAACCCTGAGAAATTCAATGTTGTAAACACAATTCCAGAAGTTGGGACATTTGCAAATAATGACTTATATCATTCAGATCCTAAAGGATGTAATCATTCTAATTTTAGCGAAGGATTAAAGAAATCACTATTTAATTATATGCATGGAATAGGTTTTGAAATACCACTTCAAAAATGGTTTGATTTTAAAATTCCTAAATCCATTATCCCGAAAAATTTCATTGAAAGATGTATTGATTTTGATGAAGAAAAAGAAATTAAACCAAGTTCTAAAATTATTTGGTTAGAAAATCAACCTTCAATTAGACTTTACACAAAATCTAAAAAAGGAAAAACTCAGAAAATGGCTTCCCTTACTTTTAGTACAAAAAAAGAAGAAGTTGAAATAAATGTAAAAGAGGATTTAGGTATGTGGTTGTCAGAGGCGCTTATAAATCTATCACTTACTTCAAAAACAACAAGTAATTTCGAAGCTTTTCAGAAAAGTTTTGAAACAAGAAAACTTGGTGATTTCTCACTATTTTGGAAAAGTTATACCGCTGCCCAACTTAGGGATAATGGGTTAATACTGATTTAGTTTCTGTTTTAGAACCTAACTCTTGCAAAACCTAAAGCCATTGAAATTCCGTGTTTATCTTTACCGAAAAATGACAACGCATCTCTTGAGGATATACCAAATTCATAAGCACCATCACGACAAATGAAATTAATACCAACAGGTATATTTTTTTGATAAATACCACCTCCATAATAACCAGAACTTAATGCAACCCATTTCAACGGCCTTATTTCTCCACCAAATGAATAGACTGGATTCTGAATACTTCCTGGATTTTCTTTGTTAAACGGTGCAACAATATCAAATCCAAAATTCAGAAAACTCCAAGGTTGAAAGCTCGCACCAAAACGAAAATCAGATGCATTTTTCATTACATATTTTTCTTGCCCAATTAATTTCAACAAACCTCCATCCGCTAACAATTGATTAATCGACTGAGTCACATTTAACGATGACAATCCAGCTACAGACAAACTACTCGTTAAAGTATCTTTTATATGATAAACATTACGGTTATAAGTAACATTACCAATATTATTAACTGCAATCGCAACTTTTAATTTATTAAACAAAAGTAAACTTGCTGATAAATCAATACCATAACCTTGTCCCACAGATTTTGGTAAACTAAACTTTAAATTCGATTTATTATTTGATACAGCAGAAAACATATTAATTCCATTGTCATTCGAAACTAAATTAAACATTGCCATAGATTGTATATACCTTCCTCCGATTCCACCGAATAGTGATATAATTGAATCAATCTCAAAAATCTTTCTACCATAACCAATATTATATGATCGATTCCATAGCATTTTAACTTCAGAACCAAATGTTAATTTACTTAAATTCAAAGGAATGCTCAATGTTCCTAAAACTGCATTATTAAGTGAATCTGGTGAAACATTTGCTCTATTTAATATTTTGGAAGTATCTAACCCCATTACAATTGTTAATGAATCAAAGTAAGAAGAAGTACTACCTCTAAAAATTAAATCTGAAGTTTGTTGATTAAATTTTGAATAAAATTGGTAATTCTCTCTTATGCAAAAAGCAATACCACCTAATTTCTTTCCTTGGTATGAAAATCCTGCCCAATTGTAATCGAAAAATAAAGAAACACCCGCTTCAGCATAATTAGCAACTGCTTCTTTTTGCTTATTTACACTAAATGAATTTGAATTATTCTTACTTAAAATATCATCCTTCACAGACTTATATAAATTATTAAGCTTTGATGAATTCAAAGAATCAGAATATATTCCAAAAGAAAATTCACTAGATCCAATTGTTGTCTTTTTATTCTTGTAACCTGTCCCCCAACCTAAAGCTGAATTATTTATTCCTAAACATTGATAATCCGTTAAAAAAGTCGTGGCCACACCTTTACCAATAGCTGTATAAGAACTATTTTGGGTTTGAGAAAATAGGGTAACTGAAAGAAAACAAAAAGCGAATACTAACGTTGATTTTATCATTGTAATTTCTTTGAAAATTTTAGTTTAATTAACCGACATTGTAAATTTAAAAAAATTTTTTTTACGTAAAAAATTTAAATTTAGTCAAACTATTACTTCATTTACGAAAAAAGGGCTATTTCAATATTGAAATAGCCCTTTTCATATCTTTTTAAAACTTTAAACTTTCAAACACCATCCGTTTATGTCTTCTATTTTACCAGCTTTCAAATCATCTAAATATTTTTTCACTTTATTTGCGAAAGGTCTTTTTTCTACAGGACTTAATTCTAAAATCTCATCTCTAAATCCAACTTTAACAATATGTGCAATTGTAGCAGCTGTTCCTGCACCAAATACTTCTGAAATAGAACCATCTTTAATACCCGAAATCACTTCATTTACAGAAACTTGTCGTTCTTCAACTTTCATTCCCCAACTTTTAGCTACTTCAATTACAGCTCGCTTTGTAGTTCCTCTTAAAATGGTATCTGATTCTTCAGAAGGCGTAACTAAAACGCCATTGATTACAAATAATATGTTCATTGTTCCTGACTCTTCAATGTACTTATGTTCCTTTGCATCTGTCCAAACCAATTGATGAAAACCATTCATCTGCCCTAATTTTGCAGGATATAAAGCCGCGCCATAATTTCCTGCAGTTTTAGCAATCCCAGCCCCACCAGCAGCGGCTCTTGTATAAAATTCTTCAATTTTCACACTAACTGGTTCTGTATAATAAGTTCCGACAGGACAAGTAAAAATCACAAACTTATATGTTTCAGAAGGCTTTACACCTATAAAATCATCAGTAGCAAACATAAAAGGACGAATATATAAGGAATAATCTTCTTTAGTTGAGATCCAATCTCGATCAATGTCGACTAATTTTCTTATTAATTCTACAAAAATATCATCAGGAATAGTTGCCATACACATTCTTTCACAAGATTCTCTGAACCTTTTAGCATTCATTTCTGGACGAAATAAAAACACATCCCCATTCTCTGCTTTTGTAGCTTTCATTCCTTCAAAAACAGATTGACCATAATGAATAGCAGATGTTGCAGGATTTAATAATAAATCACCAAAAGGTATAATCTCAGGTTGTTTCCATTCACCATCAGCATAATCCATAACCAACATATGATCAGAAAAAACTCTTCCAAATGGAATATTATTCCAATCAACATCATTAATATGAGATTGTTTAGTTAGAGTTACATTTATTGACTTTGTATCGTTTAAAATATTCATTATATTTGATTAGTGCGAATATAATTAGAAACATTGAGCCTTTCAAGTGTTTTTTATAGATTCATCAAAATAAAATTCTTTAAATTTACATATTAATTGAATTTTCCGAATGGATAAAAGTAGAGAAATATTAAAACACTATTGGGGATTCGATAATTTTAGACCTTTACAAGAAGAAATTATCGACAATGCATTCTATGGGCACGACACATTAGCACTTCTTCCAACAGGAGGAGGAAAGTCAATTTGTTTTCAAATCCCAGGACTTGCACGTGAAGGATTGACATTAGTAATTTCTCCATTAATTGCTTTAATGCAAGATCAAGTTAAAAACCTTACAAAAAAAGGAATAAGAGCAAAAGAAATTATTAGTGGAATGAGTTACCGAGAAATTGACATAACTCTTGACAATGCTCGTTTTGGCGGAATTGATTTTCTTTATACCTCCCCTGAACGTTTGAAATCAAAACTATTCATAGAAAGATTCAAACTAATGAATATAGGATTAATTGTTGTTGATGAAGCACATTGTATTTCTGAATGGGGCCATGATTTTAGACCATCTTACAAAGATATTAAAGATTTAAGGGAAATACACCCAAATGTTCCCATTATTGCACTTACTGCAACAGCTACTAAAGAAGTTCAAAAAGATATAATCGAACAATTAAATCTTAAAAATACTAGAACTTTTGAAGGTTCTTTTCTTCGTCCAAATCTAAATTATTCAGCCTTTAAAGTGAATAATAAAGTAAAAAACATTTTAGAATTTTGCGAAAAACATAAACAAGAAACTGGAATTATTTATTGTCAAACTCGAAAAAGTGTAAAAGATATTGCACGACTATTACACGCCTCTAAATTTAGTGTTGGTATTTACCATGGCGGAATGAATAGAGAAGATCGAAAATTAATGCTTGATTCATGGCTTGAAGGAAAAATACATATAATGATAGCTACAAATGCTTTTGGTATGGGAATCGATAAGCCTAACGTTCGATATGTTTTGCACTATGAATTTCCAAATAACTTAGAAGCCTATTTTCAAGAAGCAGGAAGAGCTGGTCGAGATAATGAAGAGGCTGAAACAATTGTCTTTTGGGAAGATTCAGATGTAAATCATTTAATTGAAACAACTGAAAAACAATTTCCTCCTATTGATAGAATTAAAACAACATACAGAGCACTTTGTAATCATCTAAAAATCGCTATTGGTTCAGGAAAAGAAGAAACCTATCCTTTTGAAATCAATAAGTTGACGGAAAAATTTCAATTAAATAGTTCTGAAACATACTATTCATTAAAAATACTAGAATTAAATAATGATTTAGTTTTTACAGAGAGTGTTTTTAATCCAACTAGAATTAGAATTGCAATTGGTAATACTGAGTTATATAGTTTCCAAATAAAGCATGATAAATTATCTCCAATAATAACATTATTATCAAGGAGTTACCCAGGTATATTTGAACAATATTTCGAAATAAATGAAAATGAATTTGCTAAACGTTTAAAAACTACAATAATTGAAATAAATAGTCAACTTACGCAATTAGAAAAATATGGTGTAATTGATATTACTTGGCAATCCTCATTACCAAAAATAACGCTCTTGCATGAACGTATGCCTGATGATTATTTAAAAATTTCAAATGAAGCTTATCTAACCAGAAAAAACCTTGCTCAAAAACGATTAAATTCAGCAATTAGCTATTTAAAAAAAGATGAATGTAGAACTTCTCAATTACTAAATTACTTTTGTCAACCAGCTATAATTTGTGGGAAATGCGATTTTTGTAAAGCAAATAACAGTCAAAATATATTAAAAAAAGAACTTTCGAAACTAATTGTAAATAGCTTAGAATTCCCTAAAACATTGAATGAAATACTTTTAGCTATAAACCATAATCAACAAGAAATTGAAAAGTGTCTTCAATTTTTAATTTTAGAAGAAACTATTCAAGAACAAAATGGGAAGTTTAGTTTATTAAAAACTTCATAAATACTCTTTTACCACTTATTATTTCAACAAAATTGACTTTAATTCATGTACTTCTTTCTGTAAATC
>CANCQX010000121.1 GCA_947380375.1 Flavobacteriales bacterium | reverse complement strand
ACTAAAACGATTAAATTCAAAGGGTATTATTGCGACACATGATTTATCATTATGTGAACTTTCAGTTGAAGATACTTCTTTTCGAAATAAGTATTTTGATTCTACAATTGAAGGCGATAATTTATCTTTCGACTATAAAATTAATGAAGGTATTTGTAAAAATATGAACGCATCTTTTTTATTAAAACAAATGAGATTGGTTGATTGAGATAGATTAAGATTAAGATTAAGATAGAGGTTGAGATTAAGTTATAGATTAAGTTTTTTCTTGAGCATAAAAAAAACCGATAAATTTCTTCATCGGTTTTAATTTTTTTAATATTTATCTAAGTCTTAACCTCAATCTAAGCTTCAACCTCATATCAATCTTTAATTACTGTATATCCAGGATATTTTTTTGAGTCAAATACAAATTTAGTATCCTCTATAGTTTCATTAGGAGAAAATTTAGTTAGAGAATATGTCATTATAGTACCATCTTTTGATTTTAAAATAGCTTTTTTCATATCATTTGTAGATTTTGAAATATACAATATTATTGTATGGTACTCAGCTTTACCAGGTGCTTTAGGGTATAGATAAATAACATGAACAGTTTCACCATTTAAAGTTTCTTCCTTTTCATATTTGTTTTTAAATCCAGTTTCCCAAATCGTCAATAGTTTTTTTGGATTAATAGATTCTTTATCATCTTCATTTGCATCAGATTCGTAAACCGATTTTTCCTCTTTTACAACTGTCCAAGTTTTTATACCATTAGAAATGATTGTGTTGTCACCATAAGAAGCACAGAATTTTTTATCTTTTACCCATCCCTTTCCAGCTGAAGTCTCATTCGTTCCTGAAGATAGGTTTTTAATATTTGCACTAAATTCAATATAAAAGGATTTTAAACCTTTCATTTTAGTTGATAATTTATCAAGAATTCCTTGAGATTTAGCATCTTTAATTTCCTTAGAATCTTGAGCAGAAACTGAAAGAGTTAAAAGGCAAAATAAGAATAATACGATTTTCATAATTTTTTAATTTCATTACAAATATCAGAAATTGTGCCAAATTAAAAGTGATTTTTATAAAATTCTTTCAAACTTTATTTTTTAACTATTAATTTTTTCTAATAATCGAAATAAAGTATCTTCATCTATAGTATGCTTTCCATTGAAAGTATGAGTATTAAACCCTTTTATTGAATAAAAATCGAGAATTTGTTTTTGTTGATCTAAAGTGAAATATTCATCTTGACTTCCTAAAATGAAATGATTTTTAGCGTTAGATTTATTTGATAAGTCTGTATTTAAATCTAAATCTTCTGGGTATACACTTGCCCAAAGTATAAGATGATCAGCTTTTTTTTTACCGAATTTATTCCATCTAGCTGCTGTTGCAACTCCTTGAGAGAATCCTAGAATTATTTTTTTATCGAAATTATAGTTCGAATAGATTTCATTTTCAAGTTTTTCAAGCCATTGAATATTATCTCTTATATCTTGTTCCCTTGCTACTTTTGTCATCCATGAAGCTCCAACACGTCCACTAGAACCTTTTAAATAAAATCGATGCATTCCTTCAGGAGCTACAATAAAATAATCAGAATTAACTCCTTGAAATTTTCGAATAAAATATTCTGCAAGTTGGCCGTATCCGTGAAGAACAAATATTATTTTTCTTGCTTTTTCAGGATCTCCATGAGTAAAATACCTAAAAGTTTTTTGACTCATTATGGTGTGTTCCATTTTTTGAAATTATTTTTTTGTAAAATATTTACCCTCTTTGTCTAAATAGAAAAATCGATAAAGTAATTTTCCTTTTTTAGATATTTTTGGATTGAAATTATATATGTCTTTTACATCATTAGCATTTTCTAGGTTTCCTTCGTAAATAAGGATATCTTTTGCTAAACCTATTGATCCTTCAGAGTGTTCAAGATAATTCACTTCTAAATTTTTCTCTGTTAGATAATCGTATAATTTCCATTGAAAAAGTTGTCGCGGTGTATGATTTGTTACATCATAATAATTTCTAAAGCTTGAATTTCTTATTGTATAGTCTATTAAAATATCTTTATATGCTTCAGATATTATATTTTCAAAATGAACTTTAAGTTCTGCTTTAGGACTTGAAGGGACAGGTATTGCTGGTGAAATTTGATTAAGTCCTCCGTCAAAATAAAATATATAATTGTAATGCCCTGTAAAACCCAATTCTTTGAACATTTCAAATTTACCTGATTTAGTTGCCTCTTCTAAAGCAAAATCTAATCGGTTTACTGTAATTATAGCATCAATTTTATCATCACCATCTAAATGTTCCTTGTAAATTTTTAAAGAATACTTTTCTGTTGAAGGAATTGATAAGTCCGATTGAACATGGCGATGAACTCTTTCCTCAAGAGTATGATTAACCTCTTCTTTTGTTTCCGGTTCTACTGATGTTTCAGGTTTTTTTTCAGAACAACTATAGTTAAATAGGATTAGAAAAGTAAATAAAGTTATTTTTTTCATTTTTTTAAAATAGATTTACAAATATAAAGGAATGTTACTCAAAAGGATTAAACAAAAATAGAAACTAACTCTTAATCTTTAAATTTTATTATTTTGCTATGATTGAGATGTTTCCTTTTTATCTTTGTTCTATGGAAATTGAAATGGAAAATTCTTGGAAAAATATTTTAAAAAGTGAATTCGATAAACCGTATTTTATTGAATTAAAAAGTTATATAGAATCAGAATATTTAACCAAAAGTGAGGCAGTTTTCCCAGATAAAGATCAAATTTTTAGAGCTTTTTCAGAATGTCCTTTTGACAGGGTTAAAGTAGTAATTTTGGGACAAGACCCTTATCCAACTATAGGTCATGCTCATGGTTTGTGTTTTTCTGTGGAAGAAGATGTTAAACCTTTTCCCAAGAGTTTGGTTAATATTTTCAAAGAAATTGAAACAGATTTGAATATCCCTTTTCCTGAAAATGGAAGTTTAGTTAGATGGGCGAAACAAGGAGTTCTTTTATTAAATAGTGTTTTGACAGTAAGAGAAGGAGAGGCTGGAAGTCATATAAATAAAGGTTGGGAAAAATTTACGGATGCAGTAATCTCGGAATTAAATAATAATCTTGAAGGTATTGTTTATTTATTGTGGGGTTCAAAAGCTCAAGAAAAAGGAAAAAGTATAGATATTTCAAAGAATTATGTTTTAAATTCAGTTCATCCATCACCACTTTCATCGTATAGAGGTTTTTTTGGATGTAAACATTTTAGTGAAACGAATGAATACCTTGTTTCTAAAGGGAAAAATCCAATTTTTTGGTGATTTTTGTTTATCATAAATGATTAATTATCTTTGTCAACGATGAAATTACAAAACGATCTTATTTTACGTGCAGCAAAAGGAGAAAGCATTGAGCGTTATCCTGTTTGGTTGATGCGTCAGGCTGGTAGAATTTTACCAGAATACAGAGCTGTTAGAAGCAAGTTAAGTGGCTTTAAAGAGTTAGTAGAAACTCCAGAATTTGCTGCAGAAGTAACAATTCAACCGGTTGATATATTAGGTGTTGATGCTGCAATAATCTTTTCTGATATACTAGTTGTTCCCGAAGCAATGGGGTTAGAATATCAGATGTTAGAAGCAAAAGGCCCTTGGTTTGAAAAAACAATTCGTTCGGAGGAAAGTTTGAAATTTGCAGAAACAAATTTTGATATTGAAGATCGATTGGGTTATGTTTTGGAGGCCATTCGAATTACAAATAAAGAATTGGGAGGAAGAGTTCCTTTGATAGGTTTTGCCGGAGCTCCCTGGACAATTTTTTGTTATATGGTAGAAGGTCATGGTTCTAAAACATTTTCAGAATCACGTAAATTATTATATACAAATCCTGTTTTGGCACATGAGTTGTTAGGTCGTATTACTGATGTAACGATAAAGTATTTAAAGGCACAAGCAAATGCCGGAGCACACATGTTGCAATTATTTGATTCTTGGGCAGGTATTTTGGGTACAGTTCAATATGCAGAATTTGGTTTAAAATACATTGATAAAATTGTAAATGCAATTAATGAAGTTCCAATAACTATATTTTCAAAAGGTGCAATTTCATCAGTTGAAAAGATAGCGAAGCTTAATTGTAATACTGTTGGATTGGATTGGAACATGGATATAGCTAAAATTAGAGAGCAAATTGGAGAAACAAGAACTTTACAAGGGAATTTAGATCCATGTGCATTGTATGCGTCTCATAATGAAGTTGAAAATTCTACTATTGAAATGTTGAACTCTTTTAAAAGTAAGAGGCATATTGTGAATTTAGGTCATGGAGTTTATCCTGATATTGATCCTGAAAAAGTTAAAACGTTTATTAAAACAGTCAAAGATTATGAAATTAAGTAGTAAATCAGTTTCTTCAATTCTTACCTTTTTATCAATTGGATTGATGTCTTTTTTAGTTAAAGGACAAAATGAAAATTTAGTTCAAAATGGTAGTTTTGAGAGTTTAGAAGGGAAATTAAAATCTTTAGGCTGTATTGAAAATGCTGTCGGTTGGACTTCCCCAACAGGAGTTAGAGCTGATGTATTTACACCTTCAAAAACTTTAGATATTAATGTTCCTGAAAATATTTACGGAAAGGAAGAAGCTAAAGATGGAACAAATTATGCAGGTATTGTAGCATTCTCTTATGGGGATGCAATTCCACGAAGTTATTTAATGACAAAATTGACTACCCCTCTTAAAAAAGGTTCTAAATATTGTGTTAAATTCAATTTATCTCTTGCTGAGACTTCAAAATATGCGTCGAATCAAGTTGGGGTAAACTTTGCTTCCAAACCATTTGGAACAGATGCTAAGACTGCTATAATTGACAAAACACAAGTTTTAGATTTTAAAAATAAAATTTTTAGTGGATTATATAATTGGGAACAAGTTTGTGGAACGTATACTGCTGAGGGAGGAGAAAAGTTTTTAACAATTGGAAATTTTACTTCGAATGAGAACACTAAAAATGAAAAAAATAAGAAAGATCCTAAAATGAAAAATGCTCAAGTGACTGCAGCTTACTATTATATTGATGATGTATCAGTAAAAATGGTGGTTGAAGATGTTGTTTGTGAATGTGAGGGAGGTCAAAGTGATGATTCAAATTATTCAAAAACTATTTATCAAAAGGTTATAAATACTAATGATAAAATGAGTGCCAAGGAAAAAATTGAATTAAATACTGAATATTTTGGATTCGGAAAGAGTAATTTAATTCCATCTTCATTAGTATCATTGGATTTAATTTCGACATTAATGATAGAAAATCCTTCATTTAAATTGGAGGTTTTTGGCCATAGTGATGAAATGGAAGAGAAACTAAGTAAAGAAAAACCTCAATTTGTTGATATCGCTAACAGAAGGGTTAATGAAGTGATGAAATATTTAATTTCTAAGGGAATTTCAGAATCAAGATTAATTGGATCTACTGTTGGTATTTCAGATCCAAATCCTGAAATTTCAGAAGGTGATGACGATGATTTGAAATTAGCTAAAAATAGAAGGGTTTCTTTTAAGGTAAGATAGAGTTAGTAGATTTACAAAATAACAAAAAAAAGGCTCGAAATTTCGCGCCTTTTTTTGTATAACAATAATTTTTGATTATTTATATTTAATCAGTATTTTGTAATTCAAAATCATTCAACTGTTGGTAAACTTCGTGAATAGGTAATCCTACTACATTAAAATAAGATCCTTTAATTGATGTAACACCTATGAATCCAATCCATTCTTGAATACCATAACCACCTGCTTTATCAAAAGGTGAATAGTTTGAAACATAGTATTCAATTTCTTCTTTTGATAAGTCTTTAAAAGTGACTTCAGTAGTTGTTGCAAATGAAGTCATTTTTGTTGAAGATCCGATTACAACTCCTGTTGTAACCAAATGTGTTTTTCCTGATAAAAGTTGAAGCATCTCAATTGCTTCTTTGTCGTTATTTGGTTTTCCTAAAATGGTTTTATCTACTATAACAACAGTGTCAGCACAAATAATAATTTCATTTACATCTAAACCTTCTATTAGTGCATTCGCTTTATTTTTTGCGATATAAATTGGAACATCTAGTGGATTTAAATCTTCTGGATAACTTTCGTCTGTATCTTTTGTTCTTATTGTGAATTCGATTCCTATACCTGCCAATAATTCTTGTCTTCTAGGTGATTTGGAACCTAAAACTATTCTTTTTTGCATCATATAAAAAATATCCAGAAAAATGGTAGAAGTAAACCCATTAGCATAGCCATTTTAATTAAAAAGTCAACTTTTTTAAGTTCCTTTCTTGTGTTTGCTTTTACTAATAAAATAATTGAAATGATATCTAATAAAAGTGCAACTAATACCGGTGTAAATAATATTAAATTGTTTTTTAGAATAGAATCATTTTCTAGTTTTAAGAAAAATAAGAGTGAAAATAATAAAGGAGAAAGAAGCAATAAAATTCCTGCAAGCCACTTTGTTTTTTTTACTCCGTAAAGTATAGGTAGAGTTTTGGCGTGTATTAATTTGTCGCCTTCTATGTCTTCAATGTCTTTGATTATTTCTCTTGCTAAATTGGATGCAAATGCAAAAAGTGCTAATATAAAAATATAATGACCTTTTGCCATTAAATGGAAAATCCAAAAAGTAAAAGGAGAATTAATTTCAGTAAATTCTACTATTGGGAATTCGTTATGGATATAAAAATGAATACCACATAATATTGGAACTAATGCAGTTAATAATGCTACAATTAAGTTTCCGATAAATGGTTTTCTTTTGAAATACATACTATAAAACCACAATGCATTTATAGAAAGCAAATGAATAAAAACATACCAAAAAGTTGTATTTCGAATGCTTAAATAAATAGCAATTCCAAGTGCAATTACATTCAATACCCAGTGACTCAAAATCGCTGATTTTTTACTTATATTTTTTGTAATAATTAATTTGTCAGGTTTATTAATTCTATCAGCTTTTACATCAAAATAATCATTTATAATGTTTCCCCCAGCTGCAATAAGTAAGGTTGAAAAAACCAACAAAAAGAAGTCAAATTCTTCATTTCCTTTTTGAAACAAATCTATTTTAAAAGTCTGTTCATAAATGTATAGAAAAGCACGTGTGCTATACATCGTAAAAGCAATGATCAATAAATTTAAAGGACGAATCAGTCTTATGAAATACATATTTACTTAATTATTTTATATTCTGTACGACGATTTTCTTGATGAGCAGCTTCTTTTTCTTTCTCAGAACTTAGTTTTGCAATTTCAGCGTCGGTATTAATATTTACTGTTTCTCCGTATCCTTTATAAGATAATCTTTCCGCAATTATACCTTGGCTAACTAAATAATTGTATACTGATTTAGCACGATCAGTAGATAAAACTTGGTTTTCTGTAGCATCACCTCTAGTATCTGTATGACCGCCTAATTCAATTTTGATTGTAGGATTTGTCATTAAGAAATCACGAAGTTTATTTAATTCAACAAATGATTCTGAACGAAGAGTTGCTTTTGCTAAATCGAAAAATACATTTTTAAGAATTGTTGGTGCATCACTCGTGATTGGAACTAGAGGAACATCCATATGAAATGCTTCTTGTCCTTCAGGATTTATCAAATTGAAATTTTGAGAAAAGAAATTATATCCAGGAAATGATACATTTAAAGCATAATCACAATTTACTGGTAATGAAACCATAAATTCTCCTGTAACAGCATCTGCTTCGGAATAAATAACTTCTTTTCCAGTTTTAAGATCTATTAATTGAAATTTTCCAGCAAGTGGTTTTCTAGTGTTGATATCAAATACTTTTCCTTCAAAGTATAACGTTTTTGTAGGTCTCAAATTTTCAGGCATATTAAACCAATAAATGTCTAAATCACCATATCCTCCCTCACGATCTGAAGCAAAAAATCCGACCTCTCCATCAGGTGAAACCATTAAAGAGTTTTCATCTGATTTAGTATTTATTGGGTAACCTAAATTTACAGGTTTAGACCAAGTTCCATTGTCATTTAATCTTGAAACATATAGGTCAGATCCTCCCATTCCTTTATGACCCCGAGAAGCAAAGTATAATGATTTTCCATCTGGGTGAATAAGTACAGACTCTTCTTGCATTGGCGTGTTTATAACATCGGATAAACGTTGAGGTAGTGACCAATTTCCATTTTCACCAAGTCGTGTTACAAAAATATCAGAGTTTGGTAAATCCCCTTTTTTACTTACTCTTTTAACAAAATACAATGTTTTTCCATCTGAAGAAAGTGAAGGTTGAGATTCCCATCCGAATGAATTTACATTTCCAGGAAGATTAACAGGATTGGTCCAGTTTTTACCTAATTTTTTAGAATAAAATAAATCGCAACTACCTTTTCCAATTCTACCTTCACCGTATTCAAGGTCATCGGATTGGTTTGAACAAGCAACAAAAATTAATGATCTACCATCCGCTGAAATAGTTGGAGCACCTTCATTTAAAAGAGTGTTTACATTTGGAGGCATCGGTATTGCAGTACCCCAAATATTTTTATCACTTAATTGAGAAACATAAAAATCTTCTTG
>CANCQX010000120.1 GCA_947380375.1 Flavobacteriales bacterium | reverse complement strand
CATATTGACTCAAATTATTATTTAAAGTATAAACCAAATAAACCTTTTAAAGATGCTCATATTTCTACAGATTGTAAGAATTTAATTGTAAATAATTTTGATAATTCTTTTGATTTTGTTGATTTAAAACATAAAAAGAAAATTTATATTTTAATTCCTTTAATTTATAATAATTGGTTAATTAAACTTCCTAACTCTCCTTACTACATGTGCTCTAAAGATGCGGGTAAGATGTTACATTATGTTACACCAAGCTTAAAGGTCATTGGCTTCGAACAGCTAGATCCTGTGTATAACCGCCCAGACATTGTATTGGATAGTATTGGTAAGTATTTTGGAAATAATGATCGAGGTATGATTGATGAGTATCGTAAATCTTGGGAAAAGCGCATCGATGTTCTAGGCTTAAATAAAGAAAAACTAGGCAAAGGAGAAATTGCTGTTCCTAATGCCGATATTGTTGGAGCTGGTGATATTTCTTATGAAAACAAGGATGGAAAACTCACTTTTAAAGTATCAGCTAATGACCCGAAATATATCATACAAAAGTTTAATATCTTTATAAATGAAGTTCCTGTTTACGGTTCATCAGGTATTTCAATAGCAAATTTAAAAAAGCAAATTTGGGATACAACCATTACTATTCCATTAAGCTTAGGTGAAAATAAAATACAGGTTTCAGTAATGAACGAACTGGGTTTAGAAAATTTCAAATACCCTACTTATGTGAATTACATTTCAAAATCAACTAATGAAGTTTCTAAAACATTCTATATCGGTATAGGTGTAGACGAATTTATACAGGATGAATTTAAAGGCAAAAAAACTAAATTAAACTATTGTGTTAAAGATATAAATGACCTCGGTAAAACCTTAAAGACTGGATCTAATACAAGCATTCAATTATTTACAAACGAACAAGTAACAAGAGAAAATATTCTGGGTTTAAAAGCCTACTTACAAAACCACACTTCAGTAAACGACAGAGTAATAATATCTTGTAGTAGCCATGGAATTTTAGATAAAAAAAATAATTTTTACCTAGCAACACATGATATAGATTTTCATCAACCTGAGAAAAGAGGAATAGCATTTGAAGAATTAGAAAATTTACTTGATAGCATACCTGCGCGCAAGAAATTATTACTTTTAGATGATTGTAATAGTGGTGAAAATGAATCTCTTAAAAATGAAAAACAAGTAATTCCGATAAAATCACTTCAAGACACAAACAGTTTAATCGCTTCAAGAGCAATTACAAAAGATTATGTTGTAGATACAAAAAGTGATTTCATTAAAATGAATGAACTTTTTATAAATGTTAGAAATAACACGGGTTCTTTAATTATCTCTGCTGCTGGAGGTCAACAAAGTGCTTTAGAAGGTGAAGCTGTAAAAATAAACGGTACTTCATTAGAAAATGGGGCTTTTACCTACTCTATTTTGGAATACTTAAATTCCAATACAAATTCACCAGAAAAATTAACTGTAAACCAACTTAAAAATTATGTAGAAGATCGTGTAGTAGAAATAACAAATGGACGTCAACAACCAACTTCTCGTCAAGAAACAATGGAAATTGATTGGAATTTAAGATAGTATGTGTTAAATTTTAGTAATTATGTATAATAAACATGGTATTCTATGAAAAATAGTAAGTAAGAATTCAACTATCATTTTGAGTGAAAAATAAATTATGCAATAAAAACGAAATTATATTTGTAGAAGATATCTAAAATAATCAAAAATCCCCCTTAAATTTAAAATTTAATTCTATCGTTTTATGCATATACTAATTGGGCTATTTTTAATTATCTTTTTAATTGGTTTAATTTTCAGAACCAAGGGAGATTCATTACTTGACACTCTTCAATCTGGGTGTGGAGTAATATTTGTAATTGTCATTCTTGTAATTCTTTATTTCGTTTTTAAATAATTATTTTAATCACATAAAAAAACCTTAAAATATTTTTTTAGCTATTTAATAAAGTTAGATTAAATTTGAAAGATGCATTTAGTAGAACCCTTTTATGATTGGAGAAATTATTACATTTCTTCTGAAGATTCTTCCTCTTTATTTTTTGGACGTGAATATAGTGAGTTTGAATTTCAAAACTCAATTTATAATTTTTACATTCATCCTCAATGGGATTCGATTGGATCACCTACTTTATTTTTAAAAATTCTGTTTGTAGAATATAACGAAGGCTATACTATAATTGAATTAATAGGTGAATGGAATGATGCTATCGAGAATGATATAATGACCCTAAAAAGAGAAATTATAGAGCCTATGATAGAATTAGGTATTAACAAATATATACTTATAGGTGAAAATGTATTAAACTTTCATTATTCGGATGACTGTTATTATGAGGAATGGTTTGATGAAATTGAAGATGGATGGATAGCAACCATTAATTTTCATGATCACGTCACTTCTGAATTTCAAAAAATAAACATCGATAATTATTTTGTAATGGGTGGTGAGTTAGAAGAGATAGAATGGAGAACATATTCTCCATTCCAACTATTTAATAAAATAAATAACCTAGTAAATAAAAGAATTGAGTAAAATTAACTCTTAAAAAATACAGGTTTTAATGCTAACCAAATTATTATCGGGAAAAAATGCAATGTCATTGCAAAAGGAATAAAATAATTCGTTACCATATCAATTCCTTCGAAATCTAATTCTGGAGGAAATTTATAGGCTATCGGACTAATAATACTAGCAAAAGTTAGTATTGTAAACAATAAATTAAAAACAATATCACCGTATTTAGGAATTATTTTTTTAACTCCAAAATAACCTATAGAAGCCAAAATACACCCAAACAAACAAGCTCCAATTAAATTAAAGTTAGATACAACTGGTGAAAAATCTGTAAACATTGTTTCTTTATAAACAATCGAAAAAATAATACACGCAACACCAGATAAAAATCCAGCTGAAATACCTAAGAACAAAGATTTTTTAAACATACTTTTATTTTTTAACTACAGGAACAACAAAGTCAATTTTCATAATATCAGGAACAACATCTCCCTTGTGTCCAACTTTGAAATCAGATCTTTTAACGTTAAATGTACCTGAAAACTTTGCTCCATCACCTGATTTTGAATAAATAACAGGTATTTTAGTTTCTTTAACCGCCCCTTTAATTTTAAGATTCCCAACTATAATAAAACCATCATCAGATTTTTCTGACTTAGTAATTTTAGTTGAAACAAATTTAATTTGAGGATATTTAGAAGCATCAAACCATTCTTCTATTTGTGCTTTTTTATTCATCATACCGTTACCAGTACTAATTGAAGACACATCAATCGATAAATCAAATTTAGAAGAAGCCAAATCATTTTCATCAAAATTAATAGTCCCTTTGAAATCTTTAAAAATTCCAGACGGATCTTTACTAGAAAATTTAATTGAAAATTCATCTTTAATTTTCCACTCCTGAGAAGTGATTGAAACATATGCTGATGAAATTAATAACACTCCAGCTAATAAAGGATAAAATATTTTTTTCATAATTTTTATTTTTTTTACAAATATACAGATTTTATTTACCTAGGTATATAGTTCCTTGGTAAATTAATTATTTTTAGAACCTTGATTAATCCAACAATTTAATTTTTGAATCAATGAATCGGCTACTTTGTAGCCTTGAGGCATTGATTGAGCTGTTCCGTCTTGCTTCATTGAACCTAAAACTTTAGAAACATTCTTTGTTAGACCATCATAGTTAGTAAAATCATATCCGCCACTTGAATTCTTCGAACTATGACAACTTACACAATGATTCGATATAATCGGCTTAATATCATTAAGGTATGAAACATTAGGTTTACAAGAACTAGTATCTAATACCGTCGTTGGGACTTTGTCCTTAGCACAAGAAAAAACAATAGCACTTAAGATTGACACAACTATTAAAAGTGTTAAGAATGATTTATTATTTATTTTTTTCATTTTTATTTAAATTAATGATTATTCTTTCATATATTTTCTAGAAATACAGAAACCTAAGCGAAACTGACCTTTTAACCAATCTGTATTAGTATACGGTATGAATTGTGTTTCACCAAAACCACCTGCATTTGTTAAATAAACTTTAAAGTTATGTCCAAAAGTTATCCATTCTACTGCAACAGATAAACTATTTTGATAATTTGAGCGAACTGACTCTTTTTGAATATTATTATAATACTCAACAATTAAACTAACTTTTGAATTCACTGCATAGCTGATAGCTGTTCCTATTGAAAATAAAGCATTTACATCATCTGCAGCAACATAATTTCTGTAAACCAAAGTAGGCATAATTGACAAACTTAATTTTTTACCAAATTTCTTAGCAAAATTCAATTGAGAAGTATAAGCAAAACGATAAACATATTTTGGAAATGCAGAAACGTCAGTGATTAAAGATGATGCAGGCATATAAGAATAACTAGTCGTTCCCAATAAACTCAATGAAATAGGCATCCCTTTATTATCTTGATGCAGTAAACGATACTTAACAAAACCATCTAAAAGCGAATGATAAGGAGCTCCAGTACCTCTACTTCTTCCAAATCCACACATCAATTTATCTGTAATACCATATTCAAAAGCAATTCTGATATCTGAAACATTATCCAAACCATATAAAGTATTAATTCCAGCTCCTTTACTTGCCATATCTCCAAATTTATGCTCAATTCTGAATTCCAAAACACCTTTATGAAGAGTTTCAACAGAATGACCATTAATAACTCGTGTACCTGAATATGTCTCCATCTCCTCTTCCTCCTCAATAAATTCCTCTTCTTGCTGAATTGAAGTTACTTGTGTTGAATCCTCCTTGACTTCAATTTGTCCGAATAAAAAGGAACAAGAAAAAGTATATACTAAAAAAGTTACTAATTGTTTTTTCATATTTTAATTATTTCATTTTATTCAAATACTTAATACGATGATAAAACTAAAATATTAGGACTAATACTTTTAAAAATTAACATATTTTTGACATCTTTATAATCAATTTGGAATCAATATGGATAAGTAAAAAATTTAACTCACTAATAATTTGATGAATGAAAAAGAATGATCTTAGAAATCTTTATCTAGAAAAAAGAAAAAAACTTTCAGTCGAAAAAATTGAAAAATTATCAATCGATATATGCAATCAAATCTTTGAACATTTCGATTTAAATGGATCAACTCTAAGCTTATATCTTCCTATCAAATCTAAAAATGAAGTAAATACCTTTCACATTTGGGAAAAAGCAGCTAGATTAGAATCAATAATATCAGTTCCTAAATCAAATTTTGAAACCCATGAATTAACTCATATTCAATTAACATCAAAAGATCAACTTATTATCAATAAATACGGTATACCTGAACCTATTTATGGAAACGAAATAAAAATTAATGAATTAAAATTTATTTTTATACCGCTTATAGCAATTGATCACAAAGGAAATCGTGTAGGATATGGAAAAGGTTTTTATGACCGATTTTTATCAAAATGCAATAAAGACTGTTTATTTATAGGTCTAAATTTATTTGAAAACATAGATGTTATTGATGATATTAATAATTACGATATAGCATTAAATTATTGTGTTACTCCGACTCAAGTTTTAAAATTTCCAATTATATATCATAATAAATAATCAAAAAAAAGATATAAATGATTTTTTATTAAATAAAAGTAACTTCTTTAACTAAATCTCGTTAAACCAAAGCATATTCACACGTTAACAATAAAATTAATGAGAATAGCACTGGTCTTTTGTTGGTTTATTTCGAGTTCTTTTATGCTCGTGAATCCTCCTCATGCGGCGTTTGGTGTTAAAATTTCATTTCAATCTACAGGAGTACTAACATCCTATATTGCATACATAGATAACGGAAGAGTTCAAACGCATGCAAAACAAATTTCAGAAACAGAATTTATAAAAATTGCATCAGGACATTGGCCAAGTATTTACAATCCAACTAGAAGAAATTTTTTTAAGGAATACAATTATGATTGTGGGGTATTAAAAGATTCCTTTACTCTAAAAGATTACACATATTGTCTTCCTTTAGACTCTTTATGGAAAATTCATTTTGAAAAACATCCTTTAGATATAACTAAAGGAAACGGTTGGAGTAATAAACAATTCAACCCTTCTTTAAAACAAGAATTATTTCTTTATCAAACATATGGTGTCGCACATATCGATGCCGATTATTTTCTTGATTCAAATTTTTGGAAATTACTAGGAGATATTCAAAAACCTGAATGGATAATGAATTATAAGTGTATGAAATAAAGATATTTAAACAAAAATAAAATAAAAATCATAATCTGATTAACAAATATTACATCAAATAAATTTGTCAATCTAAAGTTTGCTTTTATCTTTACATGATAACAATGAAAATAGCAAATTATGTTTGATAACAATGAATTTAAAAAATATGCAACTAAGCACATGGGGCTTAATAGTATGCATGTAGAGCATTATATTGAATCTTCTTTAACTCCTTATATTATTGAAGAAAGGCAAATGAATATGTCGCAAATGGACGTTTTCTCTAGATTAATGATGGATAGAATTATTTTTTTAGGAACGGGAATTAATGATAACGTAGCAAATATCGTCAATGCACAATTATTATTCTTAGAGTCTGCAGATTCAAAAAAAGATATTCAAATTTATTTAAATTCACCTGGTGGATCAGTTTATGCTGGTTTAGGCATTTACGACACTATGCAATACATTAAGCCTGACGTTGCTACAATCTGTACTGGAATGGCTGCTTCAATGGGAGCTGTATTAATGTGTGCAGGTGCTGAAGGAAAACGTTCAGCATTAAAACACTCAAGAGTTATGATACACCAACCATTGGGTGGAGCTCAAGGACAGGCATCGGATATCGAAATTACAGCAAGAGAAATTCAAAAACTTAAAAAAGAATTATACGAAATAATTGCAACTCACTCTAAACAAACTTATGAAAAAGTTTGGGCAGATTCAGATCGTGACTATTGGATGACGGCTGATGAAGCTAAAGAATACGGCATGGTGGATGAAGTTTTGTTGAGAAACGCAAAATAAATCAAATAAAAAAATAAAACAAGTACGTTATTATATTGATAACGTACTTGTAATAAATCATATGGCAAAAAAAGAATCAGGGTGTTCGTTTTGTGGGAGATCACGAAATGAGGTAGAAATGTTAATAGCAGGAGTTACTGGTCACATTTGTGAAAGTTGTGTTACGCAGGCAAACTCAATAATATCTGAAGGAGAACTAGTTAAAAAGAAATCAAAGCAAGAAACAATAAATGTTTTAAAACCGATTGAAATAAAAACTAAACTAGATGATTATGTAATCGGTCAAGATGATGCTAAAAAAACACTATCTGTAGCTGTTTATAACCACTATAAAAGACTAAATCAACCTCCATCAAAAGATGATGTAGAAATTGAAAAATCAAATGTGATTTTAGTTGGAAGAACAGGTACAGGAAAAACATTATTAGCAAAAACAATTGCAAAGATGTTAAATGTTCCATTTTGTATTGCAGATGCTACAGTTTTAACAGAAGCCGGTTATGTAGGGGAAGATGTAGAAAGTATACTTTCAAGATTATTACAAACAGCAGACTTTAATGTAGAAAGTGCACAAAATGGAATCGTATTTATTGATGAAATAGATAAAATTGCAAGAAAAAGTGATAATCCTTCAATTACTAGAGATGTCTCTGGAGAAGGTGTGCAACAAGCCCTATTGAAATTATTAGAAGGTTCAATTGTAAATGTTCCTCCTCAAGGTGGTAGAAAACATCCTGAACAGAAGATGATACAAATTGACACAAAAAACATATTATTTATTTGTGGAGGTGCATTTGATGGTATTGAAAAAATAATTGCTCGACGAATAAATAAAAAGGCCATTGGCTTTACAAATAAGGAAGAAGAACGTATTGAAGAAGATAATTTTCTAAAATACATCAACCCAACCGACATTAAAACTTTTGGTTTGATACCTGAATTAATAGGACGATTCCCGGTTTTAACATATTTAGAACCATTAGATGGTAAAAGTCTGAAAAGAATAATGACAGAACCTAAAAATGCTATAGTAAAACAATACGTTAGACTATTTGATATTGATGGAATTAAATTAAGTTTTGAAGGAGAAGTATTAGATTTTATTGTTCAAAAAGCAATTGATTTTCAACTAGGAGCTAGAGGACTTAGATCAATTTGTGAAGCTATTTTGACAGAAGCAATGTATGAGTTACCGTCAAAAAAAGAAACTGAATATAAAGTAACTTTACAATATGCTGAATCTCAGTTTTCAAAATCAAAAATGTCAAAATTGAAGTTAGCATAAAAATAAATCACATTTAAAAGAAGTTCCTTAAATGGACTTCTTTTTAATTTAAGAATGAAACGAAATAAAAAAATAATTATAATATTAAGTCTATTTATAACGTATATATCTGTTTATAATAATTCATTTTCAATAAAAAACAGATTTACCTCTAAAATTAGTTTAGAATCAAAAAACAAATGTCAAAAAAACAAATTATATGTAAATGAATTAAACGACAGCTTTCAT
>CANCQX010000119.1 GCA_947380375.1 Flavobacteriales bacterium | reverse complement strand
ATTGATCTTTCTTCAGTAGCATCAAAGCAATTTAAACTGTATTATTGGAAAGAAAAATATCAATTATTGAAATCTAAGAAAGAGTTTGCTTTAAAACAGTTTGACTTTAAACAGGTAAAGAAAATCAGTAATGAGATTTATGAAATCAGTAAATTTCTTAAATTGTAAAAGGTAATAAAGTTTGTTTTTTTCTTTTAAGGCTTGTTCAATTGTCATTTTTTCTAGTTTTAAGTTTATAAATTAAAAATTCAGGTTATTCAAATGTTGTTAAATATTAACTAGCCATTTTTAAAATAACTCCTTTCAATTGATTTCTTGCTCTCATAGTGTAGCAAGGGATGTTTTTTTCGGGTAAATTGAGGGTGTGTGCAATTTCTCGACCTGATTGCTCTTCAAAATATTTCATTTTCAAAAGCATACGTTCTCTATCGCCGAGTTGATTTAGGGCCTCATTGATTTGAGCTTCTACTTCAGACTGCTCTAATTCATTAGACTCTTCTTCGCTCAAATAGTGTGCTTCGTTGATGTCGTAGTGATTGTATGTGTCATTTTTCTTTTTACCCATAAAATCCAAACACAAATTTTTAGTCAAAGTAAATAACCAAGCATTTAATGATGCAACTCGATCATCGTATTTATCTTGGTTTAAAATTGCTTTTACCATAGCATCTTGGGTAATATCATCTACCCAATCTAAATGTTTTTCACCTAAAAACTTACGGGCAGTTTGTTTTACCAAACTCTGATGCATTATCCAAACATCGTTGTTGTTCAAGTTAAAATTCGTACTTTTCATTTCTTTTTTCATGGCTTTTACATTTAAATTAGTGACAAGTTTCCCACTTCCCCCCGTTTTCAGAGGATAGCATCTTTAATTGAATTTTTACTTAGAACAGATTCGGTGTTAGTCTGGTTGATCTAAAGATTTTGCTTGCATGATTAATTCTTTTTCTAATTATAATACGCGTCATCTTTAATTTTATAACAGTTTGTATTTTTTTATTACAAACTCACTTTTTCAAAATGTATGCCATTCATTAAAAACAATAAAATACGCTATTTTTAAGGTTATAAAGTTTTAATATATGATTTATATATCATAATTTGATATATATTTTAATTAAAATTAATTTTTGTTTTGTTAATATTTACATTCTGGAAATCATAATTTTCAATTAATGCTTTTTAAAATCATTTTTAATCCCCGATCTCTAAGTAAAAAGAATACACTTTATTTATTAAATCGTTCGTTGAAATATTAATTGGAATATTTTCGGTGAAAATTACCAAGGTTTGTGCTTTTTTAATAATTTCAATTCTAAATTTCTCGTCATTTACTTTTGCAAAATCATTTGAAGAAGCAGCTATTAATTTTCGTTTATCAAACAATTCTTCTTCGTGTGGAAACCAAAAAAAACGATTGTAATCCAGTACATCTACATCGTATAAAATTTGACCTTCTAATGTAAAAGGAGTTTCTTTTAAAATTAATCGACTAATTTGAGTAGCTTCTTCAATCGTATATCCATCTTTCTTTAAATAGTCAAAACAAATTTCAGTACTATCTTCTTCCCATTGATCATAACCATTCCCTTCTCTAGCGATGTCATGAAAAAGTACAGCATAATACGCTTTATCTATATCGTATTTAAGTCCATACAAAGTATAGAATTTATCCAAAGCATCTACCAGGAAAAGACACCTTAAAATATGGAATCGTCCATGAAAACTTTCAAGATCGAATGTTTCTTCGTGTTTCTGATAAAAAGGCGCAACATCCTTTTCAAAGATTTTTAAAAAGTGAACTAATTTTGACATATCGTTTTTTAATTAAAACGGTTTTAAATAAGTTTTATAACAAGTCTTTTTTCTCCAGCTCAATATCAACCTTAATATCAATCTCAACCTTAATTGTTATAAAATAAAAAAAGCAGCGTAATTAAATACGAACCTTAAAAAAGTAGAAAGATGAAAACAGCTGTTAAAAATGTACTATTAACTAAAATTCAGAACATTTATGAAATTTCTAAAAATTCTGAATTGGACGATAAGATAATTTCTTCATTGAAAACAGATTTAAAAATAGTAAGTTCCTACTTAAATGTAGAACTTCGTGAAGCCTTATTTTTCTCAATTATATTGAACATTAATTTTGATGGAGATAGCGCTTATTTTAAAGATTTATACAGACATTTTAAAATCCCTTCTATTAAGATGATTTCTGAAATGGACAATATTGAAATTCTTGTTAATAAAGGTTATCTGGTTAAAAAAAGTGGTAGAGATCGAAACAATGAAGTGCATACAAATAAATATTTTACGGTGAAATCTCAATTAAGTAAAGCGATTGTAAAAGGTTTACCTTGCCCTACTTTTGATGCCTATACAATTGAAAGTACAACCGATTTATTAGAGAAAATACACGAGCAAATATCAGCTAGATTGGAAGACAATATTAGCATTGAAGAATTGGATAATGAAACAACTAAATTAGTTAATGAATATCCAAATTTTATCTTTTTTAAAGCGATAAAAAAATTCGAGCTCAGTTTTGAAGAATCAATGTTTTATTATTTTGTTATTTGGAAATCTATACTTGGTATCCAAGGAATTGCGCCTAATCCTTTAGTTAATTCAATTACGGATTCTTCCCGAGAAAGCGTAAAGTTTACTCAAGGTCTTTATAACGGTGTAAACTCATTGATTTCTATCGGATTAGTTGAATCTAGAAATTCAGGTTTTTTGAATGATATAGAATTTTACTTAACAGATAAAAGTATTGAAATATTAGCAACCGATTCCATAGTTGTTTCTTCAGGTACAATTTCAAATAACAATACTATGAAAGCGGATAAAATATCATCTAAAACCTTATTTTACAATGAAAAAGAAAATGAGCAATTAAGTAATTTAAAAGGACTTCTAATGGAGGAAAAGTATGCTGATTTGAAAGAACGTTTAAATTCTAAAAATTTACCATTAAGTTTAAATGTCTTATTGTTCGGTGGACCAGGAACAGGGAAAACGGAAAGTGTTTTGCAATTAGCTAAAAGTTCAGGTAGAGAGATTATCAAAATAGATATTAGTTCAACGAAATCAAAATGGTTTGGTGAAAGCGAAAAGTTAATTAAAAATATCTTTAAAGATTACGCCGAATACTCCAAAAAATGTGACCTCACTCCTATTTTGTTATTCAACGAGGCGGATGCGATACTTTCAAAAAGAACAACAAGTGGCGATAGTTCGACTCAAAAAACAGAAAATGCAATTCAAAATATTTTATTAGAAGAATTAGAAAATTTTGAAGGAATTTTCTTTGCGACGACTAATTTAGCTCAAAATTTGGATGGAGCTTTTGATCGCCGATTTTTATATAAAGTTGAATTTGCTAAACCTGAATTAAAACAGCGTATTTCTATATGGGAAAGTAAATTGGCTGACTTGTCAGCAAGTGAATATGAAAAATTAGCTACTCAATTTGAGTTTTCTGGAGGTCAGATTGAAAATATTGCTCGTAAATGTGAAATCAACCAGGTTCTTTATGGTAACTTGCCTTCTTTCGAGACCATTGAAAGCTTTTGCCTTTCAGAAAATAATGGACGGGTAAAAAATGGTATTGGATTTATGCGTAGGGAAAACACTGAGTTGAAAAATGAATTTAAATTGTAACTGATATTCCTTTATATCATAATCTAATAGCCCAATTAATTTAATTAATTGGGCTATTTTAGTGTATTAATTTTACTTTTATAACTATATTTTAGAAAATCAAGTAATTTATTTTTAATTCAATTATTTAGTTCCAACTCTCTGTTATTACCGTTCCCAATTCTTGATTTGCATTGATTTTCAAGAATACATCCATCTCTTGCTGAAGATCTTCAACGTGAGAAATCAATCCTACTACTCTATTTTCATTTTTCAACGATTTCAGTGTATCGAAAACTAGTTGTAAAGCATTTTTATCTAAAGTACCAAAACCTTCATCCAAAAAGAAAAATTGTTGATCTATAGAAGCCATTTTTTGAATATTTTCTGATAAAGCTAAAGCTAGAGCTAAACAAGCTTGAAAAGTATGTCCACCTCCTAAAGATTTCAACGATCGCTTTTTACCACCATTTAAAAAATCTTCAATATACAAATCATTGTCCTTTCCATACAACAAAAGCTTATACTGTTGTTTTGTCATTTTTTGAAAACGAACATTTGCCAACTCAATAATATTATGCAAATAACGTATCGACATAAAATCAACAAATCGATTAGCCGTGAAAAGTGACTTCAATGTTCCTAAATCAGTTAAACGTAAACTTAACTCCGTAAAAGTTTTTTCTAGTTTTTCTTTTTTATTCAAAGCTTCTTTTAACTCAATCAACTTTGATTCTAGCATGCCTTTCTTTTCGGTAGCGCCTGTTAATTTTTCAATTGTCGAATTTAATTCTATTTTTAACGTATCCAACTCAGCTTGATCAAATACTTTTCCTTCAATTTGAGCTTCTAACAATTGAACCTCACCTCTTAAATTATTTAATATAGCTCTGTTCTCATTTATCGAATTCCTTACTTCTAGAACATTTAAATTCAGATTAATAATAGCTTTTACTTCATCTTCTAATTTAGCTGATTTTACTAATTTTTCACTCAGTTCAACTTGCTTACCATTCATTTTTTTTGCGCACTCTTCTAATTGACTAGAATTGACCGTAAATAGTGTAATTTGTTCAGATAATTGGACAGCTATTTGCTGTTTTTCATTGTTTAATTGATTGAATCGCTCTTCAATTGAATTTATTTCAGCAATTAAATTTTCTTTTAAAGTAATCAATTCTTCTTTTGTTTGTCTTTCAAAATCGGAGCGGTTTAAATGTTTAATCGATTGATTATATGCATTAATAGTAGCATCAACTCCAGATAAAAACAACTCAATTTGGTTCAATGAATTTTGACGATGCTCTCTATCAATCTGACCTTGTGCAATTAACAATCCAATGTCATTTAAAATACTTTGCTTTTCAATAATTAAAGTATTTATACTAATCGAATCTTGATAAAAGGAGTTAAACCTTTCATTCTCAGTTGTAGTAAAATGATTGCTAGGAGCATTTTGAACAACCAGAGCTACATCTGAATTGATCCGGTCAAAGTCATTCACATTATTCTTAAACTGAATCTTCAATTGCTCCTTAGTAGAAAATCTAGTTTTCATTTTAAAATAGAGTGAATTTAGACTTGACTTAACTTCATCCAACTCATTTATTTTCAAATTAATACCATTAACTAATTCTTCTGACAAAGCACTTAAAAAAGGTAAAGGGTGATGCAGTGATCCACATAAATCACATGGATCACCTTCGACTAAATTCATTGAAAAATGCTCCAATTGTTGTTGCACTTTCAACTCATTTAGTTCTTCTCTTAACTGATTTATTTCCTTGTCTTTTGAAACAATTAATGCGGTATAAAATTGTTCAAATTCTTCTTGAGAAAATCCATTTTCTAACTCATCAAACAATGATTTTAATTCAAATTCAAAGAAAGAATTTAGTTCTAATTCAATTTCTGTTATTTTAGTTTCAAAATCTTGTTTTTGAAGCAGTAAATTAACTTTCTGCTGCTCTTTGTCACCTAACTGAACAAACCAATATTTAATACTTTCTACTAAAGCTTCTGGTAGTAATTTTGTTTTTAACTGTTCGATCTCAACCTCTATTTCATTTTTTCGCAACTTATTCATCTCCAATTCATTGGAAATAATCTGCATTTTTGGAACTAGACTATTTTTATTCTCAAGAGATTCTTGCTTTTTGTACTCCTCTTCCTTAATCAAGGATATTAAATCAAAATCTGATACTTTTTCTTTGTTGACAGTACTATTTTTTACCTTATCATCAATTTCTTTAAGTTGATTTTCATTGTTTTTCTTTGCAAGTTCTAAATTCTCTTTGGTTGATTTAATCGAATTCAAACGGTCTGTTGCGGTAATAATATCATTTTTGAGTAGATCAATTTCCTGAAATAAACTAGAAAATTTAGATTTGAAATCCTCATAAATTAGAATTTCTTGTTCTTTTTTTGCGTCCTCAATTTCTTTTTCTTCAAAAACGATTAAGTTATTTTTTTTAGTAAATAAATTATCCATTTTGATTTTTAACTCTTCTAATTGAGTGACTTTAATTCTATTTACCGCAACAGTATCTTGCAATTGAGTAAATAAATTATTGACATCCAACAATTCCAAATCGAGTTGATGAATAAGATCTAGGTTCACCTCTTTGTAAGCTCCTAATTCACCTTCAACTAGACTTCTTTTTTCTTTGGTTATATCTTCCAAACTCTTCACTTCCGAGTATAAATCAAAACGATGAAGGTTAAAGAGTTCTTTCATCATTTTAGATCTATCACTACCTTTCAACTCAATAAAATCTTTGAATTTACCTTGAGGTATAATAATTGTTCTTTTGAAATTTTCATAGGTTAAACCTATTGCTTCAGTAATTTCCTGTTGCGTAATAGTGATTTTCTGCCCAGCATCAATTCTATAAAAAAGATGGTGATCTAATTCCACTTTTTCAAAATTCGTTCTAGCTCTTTTTAATTTATAATACACTTCATAAACAGCATTATCTTTTCCAGCTTGAAACTCAAATTCAACCGTAGCGGTATCACAATTTAAATTTAACATGTTGTAATACCGATTATCTCCACTAACGTTTAATCTTTCCGTTTTTTGATAAATCGCAAAACAGATTGCATCCAAGATAGAAGATTTCCCACTTCCTATTTCTCCGAAAATACCAAAAAGTCCCGCATTAGATAATTGAGTAAAATCAATTACTTGTTGAGATATATAAGAGTATAATCCAGCAATTTTTAATTTTATAGGTAACATTCTTAATCGTTTTCTTTGTTAATCACTTCATTAAATAAATTCATTAGACTCTCCGACGGAATCTTGTCTCCACTTGAATACTTGAAATACTCTACAAAAAGCGAAGTTAAATCTTGTGTTTCATCGATGCTAAGCAACTTATTATTATCCTCTTCTGATGCATCTTTGTCTAAGATTATTTTAGGAATAATATTTACGATTTTATCATGCTCAATTGCTAACGTTTTTCTTAATTGCGCATCTAAAAAAGTATTGGTTTGAATCGTTAATTCAACGAATTTATTTTGATTTTCTCTTAACCATTCCACTGCTTCCTCAAGTGCTGAAAATTCTCCCCTCAACAAGCCAAACCCTTTTGTCAGTTCTATTGGTGAATAAATAGCTTGTTCACCTGGTTTTAAATCGATAATTACGACTTGTTTTTTTTGATTTGCTTCGGAAAAACTATAGGATAATGGCGAAGAACTGTAAACAATCGGACATGGTTTTTTGTCTATACTATGATATCTATGTAAATGACCTAATGCAACATATTGCATTTGGGATGGTACATTTTCAGAATAAATTGCTTGTGCACCTCCAATGTGTAAAATAGATCGCTCCCCTTCTGGTTCAGATTCTGGTTCACCATCTTTTTTCATAAAGTAAAGATGAGCTGTCAATAAATTCACACCTTTCTCATCACAAAAAGTATCTGCTAAATATTTCCATTTATCTGCTAACACATCACGCAATGAATTTTCTCTATCCTCAATGCCTAAAAATGTCTTTAAACGCATTTCGTTTGCATAAGGTGTATACAAAATTCGAATAGGGAAATCTACCTTCGGATGTTTAAACGCAACAAAACCAGGTTCAGATTGCACTACTTCAATTCCAAAATCTGTTTTGAAAGGTTTGATTTCTGTATTTGGAAAGCCACACAGAATTATTCCATTTAATTCAGCTAATGGATGGGGTGCTTCAATCCTTTCTGGCATATCGTGATTCCCTGCGATAGTAAAAACAATTCGTTTACCGCCTTTTGATAAGCGATGTAACGTCTTATAAAACAAATCTTGTGCATCAGCTGAGGGATTAAACGTATCAAACAAATCTCCTGCTACAATAACAACATCAACTTCTTGCTGATCTGCTATTTCACAAATTTCATTCATCACTTCTACCTGTTCTTCTAAACGCGAGAAATGGTCCAATTTTTTTCCTAAATGCCAGTCTGCAGTATGTAATATTCGAATACTCATTACTCTATTTTATTTATTAAATCAATATATTTAGATAGTTAAAAGTACTTTTTAAATAAGTCTTCAACCCCTTTTTTTTTAATATCCTAAAAATACAATCTGAACCTTCTCAATTAATAGGAGTATAAGTTAAGTTATAAACTAGGATTAAAACTTAGAGTTATGGAAACAGAAAGAAAAAAGTATGACAAGTCTTTTAAAATAAAGACTGTTGAATTAAGAAAAGAAATATTTTATAACATTAGGTGTTAAACAATTACCAAATAATCATAATTAAAAGAAATTAGCTTTATAGCCTTGTTTTAAGCAGCCAACCTATACTCTCCTTTTTTTCAACTCTTGTTTTAACTTTGCTTTTGCACGCATCATAAAACTAGGAATATTTTTTTCGGGAACATTCAAGGCTAAAGCAATTTCACGACCCGATTGATCTTTGTAATATTTTAGAGTTAATAATAATCGATCACGTTCTGAAAGTTTTTCAATCGCTCTTTCAACTAATTGTGCATTTTCATCTATCTCGAATAGAAAAATATCGAATGAAAAAATTGATAATGAATTATTTATATCAACTTTATTAAATGGATCATTTCCTTTTTTCGACATTAAATCCAAGCAGATATTTTTAGTAATGGTATAAAACCAAGCTTCTA
>CANCQX010000118.1 GCA_947380375.1 Flavobacteriales bacterium | reverse complement strand
TTTATTGAGACCTTGAATGAATTGCTTCCTCATTATTCTACTTTAGTAAAAAAGAAAAATATTAATTTAATTGAACTGAAAGAATTAGGTGAAATAGAATACTTTTTAATCGAAGTAAATTCAAAAATTTCAGAAATTAAAAATTTGTTAGACCAAAATTTATTTGGTCATTCTCTTGATTTATATTATAAATACAAAGAAGAAGCTAAAACAGGAGATTTGATTGTAAAACAAAAATTAGCGCGTCTTCACAATTTTTTCAATGAATCCTTGAAAGGTGGAGAATTGATTAATTGGAATTAGAAACTAATTAAAAAACAGGACGAGTAATTATCCTTTATGATTGCCTATTCTTATCTTTTATCTAAATTTTAATGTTTAATTTTAACCTCTAAAAATTATAATTGATATGAGAGTTGCTGTTGTAGGTGCTACAGGGATGGTTGGAAATGTCCTTTTAAAAGTTTTACGCGAACAAAATTTTCCTATTACCGAATTAATTCCTGTTGCTTCAGAAAAATCTGTTGGAATGCAAATTGAATTTGGTGGATTAACTTTTCCTGTTGTAAATCTTGAAACTGCTGTTGCAATGAAGCCAGATGTAGCCATTTTTTCTGCAGGTGGAGAAACTTCATTGGCTTGGGCTCCAAAGTTTGCAGAAGTTGGTACAACAGTTATTGATAATTCTTCTGCTTGGAGAATGGATCCGACAAAAAAATTAATTATTCCTGAAATTAATGGTCATTTATTGACTGCTGAAGATAAAATTATTGCTAATCCAAATTGTAGTACAGTTCAGTTATTATTAGCATTAGCTCCTCTTCATAAAGCATATAAGATAAAACGCGTTGTTGTTTCCACCTACCAATCTATTACCGGAACTGGTGTAAAAGCTGTTCAACAAATGGAAAACGAACGTGCTAATATTCAAGGGTATATGGCTTATGCTTATCCTATTGATAAAAACTGTATTCCTCATTGTGATAGCTTCGAAGAAAATGGCTATACAAAAGAGGAAATGAAATTAACAAATGAAACAAAAAAGATATTAGACCCAACCATTTCTGTTACGGCCACTGCTGTTAGAGTTCCTGTTGTAGGGGGTCATTCAGAAGCAGTGAATGTTGAATTTGAAAACGATTTCGATTTAGCTGATGTTCGTAAAATCTTACACGATACAGAAGGTATCACATTGAAAGACGATCCAACTACAAATACTTATCCAATGGCAAAATATGCTGAAGGAAAAGATGATGTTTTCGTTGGAAGAATTCGTCGTGATGAATCGCAACCGAATACTTTAAATATGTGGATTGTTGCCGATAATTTAAGAAAAGGTGCTGCTACTAATGCAGTTCAAATCGGAAAATTATTGATTGAAAAAGGACTTCTTTAATTTTTCACATTGGTTATTGGTTTAGGATTGCCCTAAACCTTATAATATAAATAAATATTTGAGACATTCAATTACAATATAATACTGCTATTTATAAAATAAATTAAAACATATACATTAAACAATGAAAAGATTAACGATTAACTTAAATACACAAATCTTATTCGCTTTATTTCTATGGACAACGTCTGCTATATTTGGGCAAATCCCTTCTATTGAATGGCAGAAATGTATTGGTGGTTCTTTAGCTGAAGGAGGAGGTGCAAGTTCAATTCAACAAACTTCAGATGGTGGTTATATTATTGGTGGTAGTTCAAAATCTAATGATGGAGATGTAACTTTAAATTATGGAAAAACTGATTATTTTTTAGTAAAACTTAATTCATCAGGAATTTTAACTTGGCAAAAGTCATATGGAGGAACGAGTTATGATGGTATAAATTGTGTAATACAAACAAAAGATGGTGGGTATATTCTAGCTGGATATTCTGACTCAAACGATGGAGATGTAATAGGAAATAATGGAAATGGGGCTTATTGGATAGTTAAAATTAATTCAGTAGGAGTTATTGAATGGAAAAAATGTTACGGAGGTACTTCGTCGGAAGGAGATGGCGCTAGTTCAATTCAACAAACTACAGATGGTGGTTATATTATTGCTGGTAGTTCAGAATCTAATAATGGAGATGTATCTGGAAATCATGGAAATGCTGATTATTGGATATTGAAAATTAATTCAATGGGAGTAATTCAATGGCAAAAATCTTATGGAGGTTCTAAATTTGATTACGCTAAAAACATTATACAAACAACTGATGGTGGTTTTATTATAGCAGGAAATTCTAACTCTAATGATGGAGATGTTATTGGAAATCATGGTGGTGATGCGGATTCTTGGTTGGTAAAAATTAATTCCATAGGAGTAATTGAATGGCAAAAATGCTATGGTGGAAAGTTTGGGGAAGAATATTCAAATATTCAACAAACATTAGATGGTGGTTTTATTATGGTTGTTAATTCTAATTCTACAGATGGTGATATTACTGGAAATCATTCAGGGAGTAGTGATATTTGGGTAGTTAAATTGAGTGCAATAGGTTCAATACAATGGCAAAAAACCTATGGTGGTTCTGCATCTGAGTATGCTGAAAACATTATACAAACCACTGATGGTGGTTATATTGTAGCTGGAAATTCTAATTCTAAAGATGGTGATGTTACTGGAAATCATGGTGATTTGGATTCTTGGTTGGTGAAAATTAATTCTACTGGCTCTATAATATGGCAAAAATCTATTGGTGGAACTCATATTGAACACACTCCAAACATTTATCAAACTACAGATGGCGGTTTTATTACCGCAGGATATACAGAATCTAATGATGGGGATGTTTCAGGCAATCATGGAACTGGTGATATTTGGATTGTAAAATTATCAGCTGAAACAGGATTACATGAAGAACTATTTTCTTCTGTTGTTTCTGTTTACCCAAATCCATTTGCAGGATTTATTCATATAAGCAATATAGCTTTGAAAAGCAAAATTCAAATTCAAGATGTTAACGGAAAAATATTCTTCACTAAAATATGCACTACAGAAGATGTTGATATTGAGCTAAACAATTATATTTCAAAAGGAGTGTATTATTTACATATTTTGAATGAAAACGATAAGATTACTGATATTAAGAAATTAGTTTTCCAATAATAACTTTAAGATATTTAACTATTCGAAGCTACGAAGTATAGCTTAGTATTTCTCTTAGGCGAAAATAGTGAAATGATCATATTAAAAAAAAGGATTACTTTAATATTGTTTAATTTTTGATGTTGGATGTTTAATTAGTCCAACATCAAAAATTTAAAATCAAATCATCTTTTTAACAATCTCCACTTACTCTTCAAAACTGTTCCTCTATAATCATCTAATTTTTCGGTAATACCGTGTCCTTCCAATTTCTTGATCAATTTAAAAGTTCCTTTTCCTGATTTATAATCCATTTCATCTTCGAAAATGGGAATTATCCCTAAAAATCGAATTGTTTTTTCTCCTATTATTAGTGGTGATAATTCTTCTTTTAAAAGCATCGGTTCATTCAAAAAGAAATGATTTGCTCGCATAGTTGAAGACAAAGATTTGAATGGTTTACCACAAGGAATTGTATGGCCTTTACCGAACCACGAATTCCTTTCGATAACATATTTAGAAAGTCGTTGAATCCAATCCAAAACCCAATTCATATTCGGATTTTCTTTGTCGTTTAAATCCCAATAACTTGGTAAACAGAAGTAAAGTTCATTAAATTCTTTTCCTTTCTCTTTTTCAGGAACAGGCATACAATAGTCACTAAGTCCATTTGTCATCAAAACGGTAATCGGACTATTTAATTCTAAATTTATCGTCAACAAAGGCATTTGACCTTCGTCCACTTTAAATTCATTCACTCTATTGTCGCCAAAGCGATTTTTTAACTCCTTTACTAATTCTGTCATTTTATTTTTATGAATACTATTATTTGGAAATAATATCGCCTTCAATTAAAAAATTCAAAGCATCCCAAAATTCTTGAGAAGATACGAAGCATCCTTTTTCAAAAAGTTGATGCATTTCTATTTCACGTATTTCACTATATGCTTTTTCAGTCTTAAAAATTGATAATTCTTCTGGAGTTTTAGAAAGTGCATCATGTATAGATTCCGGAGTTGAAAGATCAGAATTTCCGAACTTTTTATTCAATGAAATCAATTCCATATTTTCTTTTTTACAGTGAAAAATCATACACGCATCTTCACTTCTAAATTCGATAAACTGCAATTTTTCATATACTTTTTGAAGAACTGTATCAGAAAACAATTCTACTAGGGCTGTAGCTTTGGGGATATCAGAAATATTCATTTCTATCCATTCTTCATTTGTAACTCCATTGGTAATCATGAAATGTTTAAAATCTTCGTCAAAGATTTGCATTTCTTCTTTCGTTAATATTCTGTATTTCATAACGTGAAATTAATAATTTTTGAGGTTTTATGGATTATTTTTTACCACAGAGTTCAAATTGAGTTTTTATATGCTACATCCTAAAAAACTCAGTGATACTCTGCGCCGAACTCTGAAAAACTCTGTGGTAAAACTTAACTATATCTTCATAATCCTAAAATTCAAACATCAATAATCAAAAATCCACCTTATATTTGTATAAAAAAGAACGATATGTCAAAAGTTATCACACTGGGCGAATTTATAATGAAACGTGAGCACGAATTCGATGGTGCATCTGGAGAATTAACACGTTTACTAAACGATATTTCTGTTGCATCTAAAATTGTTGCAAGAGATGTGCGAAGAGCGGGGTTAGTAGATGAAATTCAAGGTGCACAAGGCGAAGTAAATGTTCAGGGTGAAGATCAACAAAAATTAGATGTTGTTGCTGATAACCAATTCATTAAAATGTTTGAATCAGGTGGTGAGGTTTGCGGTATTGCTTCTGAAGAAAATGATGATTTTGTCGCTTTCAAAAGTGAATCTTCAAAAAACGGAAAATACGTTGTATTGTTTGATCCATTAGATGGTTCTTCTAATATCGATGTAAATGTTTCAATCGGAACAATTTTTTCAATTTACAAAAGAATTAGCATTAAAGGTGAATTAGCAACAATTGAAGATATGCTTCAAAATGGGGCTACTCAAGTTGCTGCTGGTTATGTTTTATATGGTTCTTCAACAATGTTGGTTTATTCTACAGGTGCTGGAGTAAATGGTTTTACATTAGACCCTTCAATCGGTGAATATTGTCTTTCACATAAAAATATGAAAATGCCTGAAACAGGTAGACAATATGCTATGAACGAAGGAAATATTAAAGTTGCAGAAAAAGGAATTCAAGATTATATTTCTTATTGCCAAGATAACGATCCTGCTACTAATCGCCCTTATTCAGGAAGATACATCGGTTCATTAGTAGCTGATTTCCACAGAAGTTTAATCAAAGGAGGTATTTATATTTACCCAGATACACCAAGTCACCCAGAAGGAAGATTACGTTTAATTTACGAATGTAACCCATTGGCTTTCATAGCTGAACAAGCAGGTGGTTTAGCAACAACAGGTAGAAAAAGAGTTTTAGACATTGAACCAACAAAATTACATCAACGAATTCCTTTCATCATTGGTTCTAAATTGATGGTAGAAAGAGTGGTAAGTTTGATTGAAGCAGCAAGTGTTGTAGAGAAATAATATTAGGTTAAGATTTAGGTTGAGATTAAGAGCTCAATCTAAATCTAAATCTCAACCTAATTCAAATGGATACGAAAGATTTAATTCAACAATTTTCAAAATTATCAGCAATCGATTCGACGGCGAGTGAATTGCAAATTGTTGGTTCTCGTATTCATTGGAGTGGATTAATCGGAGCTTCAAAGGCTTTAAGTTCGGCCGCATTGTGTTCACAAGTTCCGGGACATCATTTATTTATTCTTAATGATAAAGAAGAAGCAGCTTATTTTTTAAATGATTTAGAAAGTTTGTTTCCTGAAGACTCCCGTGTTCTTTTTTATCCTGCTTCTTATCGCGTTCCTTATCAGTTTGAAGAAACAGACAATTCGAATGTCGTTGCAAGAGCACAAGTTCTAGAGAAATTAAATTCCGGAAAAAATGCGTGGATTGTTACCTATCCTCAAGCACTTTTTGAACGTGTACCAACTAAAGTGAATTTAACGACAAATACGTTAAAAGTACAAGTTGGAAAAACGTATTCAATAGATTTTATGAATGAATTACTGTTGGAATATCATTTCGACAGAGTAGATTTTGTTTACGAACCAGGGCAGTTTTCAATTCGTGGTGGAATTGTGGATGTATTTTCATTTTCGAATGATTACCCTTTCAGAATTGAATTTTTTGGAGACGAAGTGGAAACAATTCGTACATTCGATGCAACCACTCAACTTTCAATAAATAAACACGATCATTTTAATATAATTCCGAATGTTCAAGGTCAAATGTCGCATACAACGAATGGGACTTTCCTTGAATTTATTGGAAACTCAACAACAGTTTGGCTTTCATCCTATGATCAAATTTTAGGTGTTTTGGAAACGGAATACGAGAAAGCGTTAAAATTATACGATGCTTATTCGGGATTAGTAAAACCAACCATTCCGAGTGAATTATATATGCACCCAACCGATTTTAAAGAAGAAATTCAAGGATTTTCTTTAATTGAATGGGGACCCATTTATTCGTTTAAGGCGACGTTGGAAGAGAAATTTACGTTTCAACCTCAGCCAAGTTTTAACAAGAACTTTGAAATTCTTCGTACAGATTTAATTGCAAGACAAAAAGCAGGATTTACGAATTTAATCTTCTCGAATCAACCGAAACAGATTGATCGTTTGATGCAAATTTTTGAAGATATTGGTGGCGAAGTAGAATTCATCCCAATGCCTTTTGCTTTGCACGAAGGTTTTATCGATCCTACAAATAAATTGGTTTGTTATACCGATCATCAACTGTTCGAACGTTATCACAGATTCAAATTAAAAGAAGGATTTCAACAAGCGAAACAAGCTTTAACTTTAAAAGAAATTTACAATCTTCAAAAAGGAGATTATGTAACACATATCGATCACGGAGTTGGTCAATTTTCAGGTTTACAGACAATTGATGTAAATGGAAAACCGCAAGAGGCAATTCGATTAATCTACAAAGATGGTGATGTATTGTATGTTGGAATACACTCTTTGCATCGAATTTCTAAATTTACAGGAAAAGATGGAATTGCTCCAAAAATGAACAAATTAGGTTCACAAACTTGGACAGTTCTTAAAAATAAAACTAAAACAAAGATCAAAGAATTAGCTTTTGATCTTATTCAACTTTACGCAAAACGTAAAAGTCAACCAGGTTTCGCATTTTCCCCTGACTCATATCTTCAAAATGAATTAGAAGCTTCATTTATGTATGAAGATACTCCCGATCAATTGAAAACAACTCAAGCGATTAAGGAAGATATGGAATCATCCACTCCAATGGATCGTTTAATTTGTGGTGATGTTGGTTTTGGTAAAACTGAATTAGCCGTTCGAGCAGCTTTCAAAGCCGTAGCGGATAGTAAACAAGTGGCTATTTTAGTTCCAACGACGATTTTATCGATGCAACATTACCGAAGTTTTTCAGCACGTTTGAAAGAATTTCCGTGTAAAGTTGAATACATCAATCGATTTAAATCGGCTAAACAAGTGACGGAAACCTTGAAAAAATTAGCATCAGGTGAAATTGATATATTAATAGGAACGCACGCTATCGTCTCAGAAAAAGTTAAATTCAAAGATTTGGGTTTAATGATCATCGATGAGGAACAAAAATTTGGTGTATCGGTGAAAGATAAATTGAAAACCATGCGCGCAACGGTTGACACATTGACATTAACTGCAACGCCAATTCCGAGAACCTTACAATTTTCATTAATGGGAGCAAGGGATTTAAGTTTAATAAATACTCCTCCACCCAACAGACAACCCGTTTTAACAGAGATTATTCAATTCAACGAAGAAGCTATTCGTGATGCTGTGGCGTATGAAGTAAGTCGCGGTGGACAAGTTTTCTTTGTCAACAACCGACTTTCGAACATCAAAGAGATTTCAGGAATGTTGCAACGTTTATGTCCTGGAATTAGAGTAGGTATTGGTCACGGACAAATGGATGGGAAACAGTTGGAAAAGATCATGTTCGATTTTATTAACCATGAATACGACGTTCTTTTAGCAACAACCATTATAGAATCAGGAATCGATATTTCTAACGCGAATACAATCATCATCAACGATGCCCATAATTTTGGATTGAGCGATTTACATCAATTAAGAGGAAGAGTTGGACGTTCTAACAAAAAAGGATTCTGTTATTTGGTTGCGCCTAAATTCAATATTTTAACTTCTGAAGCAAGAAAACGTTTAGAAGCCTTGGTTCAATTTTCAGATTTAGGTGCAGGTTTCAACATTGCGATGAAAGATTTGGATATTCGTGGAGCTGGAAATATGCTTGGAGGCGAACAAAGTGGTTTTATTTCTGAAATAGGTTTCGAGATGTATCAAAAAATCTTGAACGAAGCTATGGAAGAATTGCGTGAATCTGAATTCAAAGAATTATTTGCAGAACGTAACACCGATTCAATGACACATTTTGTAAAAGATTGTGTACTTGAAACGGATTTAGAAGTTCGTATTCCGGATGATTACGTCAACAATGTAGCTGAACGTTTGAGTTTATACCAAGAAATGGACAACCTTGAAAACGAAGAAGCATTAACGAAATTCTCCGAAGGATTAATAGATCGTTTCGGACCTTTACCAAGAGAAGTAAAAGAGTTGATTTTATCGTTTAAATTACGTTGGTTAGCCCAAGATTTAGGATTA
>CANCQX010000117.1 GCA_947380375.1 Flavobacteriales bacterium | reverse complement strand
CAATCGATTCAATACAAAGAGAAATACACAAAATAAATACAAATTTTATAGCTAGTGTTAAAAATGAATATTCATTTTTCCAAGCAAAAAACTTTAAAGAAATAAAAACTAATACTGACGGTAATCTTCAGTTATTTACCTCAATTTCTGACACTTTTTACTTAGACTCATTAACCAAAAACGAAAAAATAGCAGCGCTTTCAATTTTACCCTCTAATTTAAGAAGAATAAATCAAAATCTTCAAGGTCAAATAGAATACTTAGATACATTTAAACAAAATATGAATTTGTATTATATTGGATACCATAGAAAATTTGCTCTTACATATGCAATTATCGTGTTATTTTTTATTGGTGCTCCTTTGGGGGCTATTATCAAAAAAGGAGGTTTTGGAACACCTTTAGTTTTAGCAGCTTTACTTTTCATGTTGTATTTTATTTTAATAAGTATTGGTGAAAGTTTAGCTACCGAAAACGTTGTAAGTCCTTTTTTAGGAATGTGGTTTGCTTCTATTATTTTAAGTCCAATTGCAATACTATTTATGCGCGCAGCTGCAAATGACTCTCAAGTTTTTAACAAAGAGGCATATTCAAAATTCTTTTCTCGATTTAAAAGAAAAAAATGAAAGTAGTATACATTAGTAATAAACCAATATTCCCATTAATAGACGGTGGTTGTATTGCTATGTATCAATTTTTAAAAAGTATTTTACTTGCTGGTTACGATGTGAAAAATTTCACGTTATCAACCCATAAACATCCATTTTGTATTGAATCTTATCCACATGAATTAGTAGAAATAATTCGTCCACAAGAATTTAAAGTAGATACTAGAATCAAACCTATTAAAGCATTCAAATATTTATTTCAAAAAGGATCTTACAATATAGATCGGTTTACAAATGAATCATTTAAAGAATTATTAAAAAAATATTTAACCGAGAATAAGGCAGATTTAATAATTATTGAAAGTATCTATCTTTCTGGTTACATTTCAACAATTCGCAAATATTCAACTTCAAAAATAATCTTACGAAGTCACAATGTTGAATTTTTAATATGGGAACGCTTATCTATTAATCAAACTTCACTTTTAAAAAAACTATATTTTAAAAAGTTAGCAAGGGACTTAAAAAAAGTTGAATTAATTCAATTAAATAAAATTGATGGTTTAGTATGCATAACAGAGCAAGATGAGAAAGTTTTTGTCAATAATAATATCCAAACAGCAATAACTACAATTCCTGTAACTATTGAAAAAACTAAATTAATAAGTAATTATAATATCAATACATTTTTCTATTTAGGGGCTATGAATTGGCAACCTAATATTGAATCTGTGGATTGGTTGTTAAATTCAATTTTTCCTAAAATCAGAGAAATGATTCCCGATGCAAAAATATTAATCGCAGGATCATTTATGCCCGACAGATATAAATCAGATGAATCAAAAGGAATTGAAATAATTGGTTTTATTAAAAAAACATCTGATTTTATGGTAAATAATGGGATAATGTTAGCTCCTTTAAAATCAGGTTCTGGAGTCAGAATTAAACTTTTAGAATCTATGAATTTAGGTGTCCCAATAGTAACAACAAAAATTGGATCTGAAGGTATAAATGGTGTAAATGGACATGATTTTTTTAGCGTGGAAAAAGAAGCTGATTTTATTAAAAACTCTATTGAATTAGCAAAAAACAAAAGTAAAAGAGAATTTATTGGTCAAAATGCTAAGGCATTAATTGAAAAAAATTATCAATTAGAATACATAACAAAAAACATAATTGAATTCATCGAAAAAATATACTAAAAAGTTAGTGATAATGTTATCTCGTTTTCCTTACCCATTGGAAAAGGGAGATAAACTACGTGCGTTTTACCAAATAAAAGAACTTTCAAAATATTATTCAATTACATTAATTACAACCACAGATACTTCTGTGAAAAAAGAATCGATTGAACAATTAAGGAAATATTGCAATACAATTTATATTTTAAAACTTAGTAAAATATCAATTTTATTTAATCTCTTCATTCAAATATTCACGAATAAACCTTTTCAAATAGGTTATTTCTATTCAAGCAAAAATAAATTTCGAATAAAAAAAATATTAAATGAACTTAAACCTGACCATATATATTGTCAATTAATTCGTGTAACAGAACTTGTTAAAGATTATCATAATTGTCCTAAAACTTTGGATTATATGGATGCTCTTTCAAAAGGTATGGAAAGAAGAGTTGAAAATGCAAATTTCTTTAAAAAATGGTTATTTAAAAAAGAAGCAAAAAGACTTTCATTATATGAACGTCAAATATTTGATTATTTTGAAAACCATACTATAATAAGTAAACAAGATCAAGAATATATTTTACACCCTAAAAGAAATAGTATCACATGTATACAAAATGGTGTTGATTCATCTTTTTTTGAATTTCAAAAAAAGACCGATGAATTTGATTTCGTATTTATAGGAAATATGAGTTACCAACCCAATATTGAAGCTGTTCATTATATTGTGGAAGAAATTTTACCTCTTTTAAATACTGATAAAAAAACTTATTCACTTTTAATTTCTGGAGCAACTCCCCACTATAGTATAATTAAATTAGCCAGGAATAATTCAAATATTAAAATAACAGGATGGGTAGATGATATTCGCCATTCCTATTTAAAAGGTAAAATTTTCATAGCTCCTATGATGATCGGAACAGGAATGCAAAACAAATTAATCGAAGCAATGGCAATGGGTTTACCATGTATAACTACTCCCTTAGCAAATAATGCTATTAATGCAATTCATAATGAATCTATTCTAGTAGCAAAAGATAAATTTGAATTCATAAATGGAATAATAAAATTATTAACAGATGAAAATTTTTATTTGAAAATTTCTGAAGGTGGTAGAAAATTAGCTCTATCAAATTTTGATTGGGAGAAAACTACAAAAAAATTAATTAATTTATTTGATAATTAACATTATAAATAGGAGAAATTAAACAATCCCCTATTTATAAAAAAATTAAATATTATTTTGTGTTGACATCGTTTTTGTTGACAATGTTTTGTCGTCTTTTCCTTTTGGAACGACTGTTTTAGCCTTAACTCCTTTTGGAATTTCAGAAGTAGTTTTAGCAGATACTGTTTTTTTAGATGTCTCTTTTACTGCATCTAAATTTTCACCTTCAGATTCTGAAGAAATAATGGTTTCTTCCTTCAATTTTAATTCACCAGCTTTGAATAATAAATTATACCATTGAAATACTTTTTTAATATCTGAAATATAAACTCTTTCTTGATCATAATTTGGTAAAACTTCTAAAATGTAGGCAATTAAATTTGAATCTGAATCTTTATGAGAAATAGTTTCACCTCCATTTTCTTTATCAAAAATTGATTTAAAAATCTCTTTTAAAGGTTTTTCGACTTCATATGTATAAATACTTATATCATCTAAAGCTGATATACGATCCGAAGAGTAAGCTGGAAAACGTTTCCTGTCTACTAAAGATTCAACTATTACGTTGTTCTTACCTTGCGCTACAACCTTATATAGACCTGGTCTTCCTGATATTGCAATAATCCCTGTTAAATTCATTCTTATATTTTTATGGTGTTAAAATTAAAAAAACTTAACAAACAATTTACATTTTAATTATTTTTGATCGAAATAAACCTTTTTCAGTTTCAATTTTTAAAAAATAAGTACCTGAATTCAATTGAAATAAAGAATACGAACCTTTACCATTATTTATTAAAGGCACTTCTTTTCCATTCATGTCTGTTGCAATCACTGAAATAATATTATCAAAAGAGTTGATTTTAAAATCAGATTTTGTTGGATTTGGAGAAATTGATTCTGATTGAATATTAAGTTCATCTAAACCTATTGAAATTGAAATTAAATTAGATGTAGAAATACATCCATCTTTACTTATTGTATTTAAAGTGTAATTTCCAAAGGGGGGTGAAATAAATAATAACTGTTTCGTTTCACCTGAAATTATATTTCCATTTAAAAACCATTGATAATTTGATTGTAAATCCGATGTTATCACCCCATTGTTATCTGTAATTATTGGATTAGGTAATACTTGATTTTGAGTAATTGTGAAAGTATCAGAATATGCAACACATCCATTTCCGTAATATATTTTAGAAGAATAATCACCAGAAGAATTTATATTTATAGATTTCCCTTTTAAACCATTAGACCAAACAATCGAATCTATTAATGAATGTGAATCATAAACGTTTAAATTTACTGGTTCTAGGCAAATACTAGATATTCCAATTATAGGTAGATTCTTAGCTCCTAATAATAAATTTAAGACATGAGGTTGACCATAGCCATAATGAAAATTTGGTGTTGTTCCTGTAAATGAATTTTTAGTCGCTGTTGCTATCAAATCTTTTTTAAAATCTAAATAAGTTGCTGAAGGGCATTTTTGTAAATAAAGTGCTGCTATACCAGCTACTACTGGTGATGATGATGATGTACCTCCAAATTTTGCGTGCCATCCACCAAGAGCAATATTATTATTGTATTTAGAATCTTTTAAATATTCTAAAGTCCAAGTTGTTAAAACACCATCTCCTTCGGCTGAAATATCTGGTTTCTGAATACCTAATCTAGTTGGACCTGAACTTGAACTTGGGCTTATATTTCCAGGAGGATTAGAAGGCGATATATTGGATAAGACACCGTTATTATTCATAAATTTAGATCTATTTTTAATATTCCCAACTGTTATAACTTTCTCAGAACATTGAAAAGATGTCATCAGTGTTTGAAATGAATCAGGCATTTGATAATTTACAATACTAGGCATAACTGTAACTGAAGGTATATTTGAAACAATAGTGTTAGCATTAACAGAAGTACCGCTCCACAAATCATATTTACCAATCCCTTTTGTCATAAATCGGTATTTATAGTTTGTTGAATCAATTTTATCAAAATACACCTGAAAATGAAATGCGCTGTCAACTAATTCGATCCACATTTTTATAGTTGCTAATTGGTTTTTTCCATTCCAAATAGTATCTAAAATCAAAGTATTTAAAGCTGAATATGTATTTCTAAATTCAGTTCTACCTCTAAACTTATAGCTAGGTGAAGGTGTGTCGGCACCAAAAGCAAAATCAAAATGAGAATTTGAGGTGTCTGCCCAAAGATCAAACTCAATGGTATTAAAGTGAGTTTTTGAATCTATATGATCACTATCAAACCAAACAAAAGTTGTATCTAAATTAACATTACCACTCAAATGATATTTACCAAAACCTCCTGAATTACCTGCCGCTGCTACAATGATTCTGCCGGGTTTCTCGTCTAATAATTGCTCCATCATTACACTTCCTGGATCATTAGCATCGTGACTACCCCAATATGATGCTCCCATACTAATATTAATAACGGCAGGTAATCCTAGAGAATCGGCATACTTAAAAATATAATCACAAGCATCAGAAACCGTTAAAACCCAATTAGCTGAATTAGTATTCGAGCTCACCATTACTATTTTTGAATCAGGAGCTATTCCTTTATTTTTACCATTTGCTAACCCATTTCCTGAACCAATTCCAACACAATTGGTGCCGTGGTTTAATGGAGAAAGTTGAGTGCAAGATAAATTATTTATAGAGGTACTATCCCATAATATACCATACCCATAATACGAATAAATATGTCCTGCAGTATTTACAGTTTGGTCCCAAATTCTCATAATTCGAGTTTTTCCATTAGCAAATTTAAAATCTGGGTGACGAAAATCAATAGCCTCGTCAATGTAACCCATTACAACTCCTTCTCCTGTGTAAGGTTGAGTCAATCCGTTTGAACCTGAATGAACAGGATCTACAAATCGAGTTAATCGAACAGTGTCCATTAATGAAATTGGAGGAGAATTATCAAAATAAAATTGACTTATTATTCCCTTGTTTTGATTTTCATTTATCCAACTTGGTGTGGTTGTAATAAACAACCACTTATCTGTTTTATATTTAATCTTAATATTCTGCGAATGTAAAAAGCCAATTAATCTTTCACTATTATTAACACAAAATGTGGTAATTTGATGAGGGGATTTTAATAAATACTCTTTAAATTTAGGATGTTGGTTTTGTGAAAAACAAACTGTCAAATTTATCATAAAAAAGACAAGTACTAACATTTTCATAATGACAACGAGTTATAATTGAAATTCACAATAAAAGTAAATATAATACCAATCATTAAGTAAATGATTGGTTAATCTTTTTTTTTTATTCATTTTTGTAAAATATTAAGTTTTAAAACACAAATATTATCTTTAAAAATTATGAAAAAAATAATAATTATCATTTCATTTACTGTTTTTACTATCTGTTTAAACAATATACTTTATAGTCAAGTTGACCCACAAATATTGAATTGGTACAATGGAAATAAAGGAATGCAAACTCAAAAAGGATATAAAAAAATAAAAAACAGAAAATCTTCAACTGTTATTGTTGCTGTTATTGATTCTGGTGTCGATATTGAACACGAAGATTTAAAAGGTAAAATCTGGACAAATTCAAAGGAAATTCCAAATAATAATATCGATGATGACAAAAATGGTTTTATAGATGATATGCATGGGTGGAATTTTTTAGGAAACTCAAAAGGTGAAAATGTTGACGGTGCAACACTTGAAAAAACTCGTATACTTCGTGATTTAACTAAAAAGTTTAAGGATGTTGACCCTGTTACTTTATCTTCAAAAGAAAAAGAAGAATACAAACTTTATGAAACAGTAAAATCTGATGTTCAGGCTGATATTGAAAATTATTCTCAATACTTACCTCAGTTGGAAATGTTACCAATGATGATTCAAAATATTCCAACAATGATTTCTTCTCAAATTGGTAAAGAAATTTACACACAAGCTGATTTAGATAAATGGAAACCTTCAACAGATGAATTAAAACAATTAAAACAAATTGCAAGCGCAATACTTTCTGGAGATTTATCTCTAAAAATGGTTGAGGATCAAAAAAAACAGATAACAGAAATGTTAGAATATAATCTAAATATTGATTTTGATGAAAGATTAATAATTGGTGATAACGATGATGACTTCTCAGATACAAAATATGGAAATAATGATGTTGAAGGTCCAGATGCTTTACATGGAACCCATGTTGGCGGTATAATTGGTGCTATACGAGGAAATAATCTTGGGGCAGATGGTGTTGCTAATGATGTTCAATTAATGGTGCTTCGTGCAGTTCCTAATGGAGATGAAAATGATAAAGATATTGCTTTAGCAATCAGATATGCTGTTGATAACGGTGCAAAGATAATAAATATGTCATTTGGTAAAGGATATTCAACTCACCAAAAAGAAGTATTTGAAGCTTTTCAATACGCTGATTCTAAAGGGATTTTATTAATTCATGCTGCTGGAAATGACAATAAGGACATTGATAAAGAACCTAATTTCCCAACATCTGTTTACAATTTTCAGAAAGAAAAATTAGATTTATTTTTAACAATTGGGGCTTCAACTAGAGTTAAAAAAGAAATGCTAGCTGCAGATTTCTCTAATTATGGTCAGAAAGGTGTAGATGTATTTGCTCCTGGACATGAGATTTACAATTCTGTACCTCAAAGTAAATATATGAAACTACAAGGCACTTCTATGGCTGCGCCAATGGTAGCTGGTGTAGGTGCATTATTAGTTTCTTATTTCCCGACTTTATCAATGCATGAAATAAAAGAAATCATCTTGCAATCTTCAACTTCGTATAAAGGTACTAAACAACATCTTCCAGGCTCGGAAACTTTAGTTGATTTTGGAACACTTTCAGTAACAGGAGGAGTTGTAAATGTTAAAAATGCAGTTAAAATGTGTTTAGCTCTTGAAAAAAATAAAATTTCCAAGTAAAAATACTTTCACAAAAAAAACGTGATTCAAAAATTGAAACACGTTTTTTTTGTATTTAAATTCTATTTAACACCTGCTTCCTTAAGACATTTGCTAATTTTTTTATCATGTTTTTCTCTTTCTTCTGGAGTTCTAATATTATCCATTACTAAAAAGGATTTACATCTTTTATCTACTTCCTCAAAACGATCCATAAATTTATCATCCATATCACCACTTTTAGCAGCTTTATCTAAAGAATCATTTAAAACAACGCATTTACAAAAATCCCACTGTTCACCGTATATGGCTTCAATTTTCATTTTATTTTCTCTAAACTCTGCATTTCCAATTGTTGAAGTATCCGCTTCTTTCTTTTGAATTATTGCTTCTTCTGGAGTTTCAGGTGCTTCAATTCTATTCATATTTACTCCACATGGGCCGCAATCTTCTGAAATATGTTTTGATGAACAAGAAATTGCTAATAAAGCAACTGAAAAATAAAGTAAAGTCGATTTCATTCTTTTATTTATAATTAATAATTATTGTTAAAAATAGTACAAAAACAAAAAAGTCCGAGTAAAAACCCGAACTTATTTTTTAAGACTTTTGATTTTAGAAAATTAGATGATAGATCTAATGACTAAAAAATAAAAAATTATTTTACAGCTGATAATAAATCTTCAGAAGATGTAGAAATTGCAGATTTATCTAGACGAATTTTACTACCTTCAGAACTAATTAGAACAGTTGTATCATTTAATTCTAAAATTTTACCATGAATACCTCCGATGGTAACAACTTTATCTCCAACTTTAATACTTTCTCTAAATTTTTTCAATTCTTTTTGTTTTTTCATCTGAGGGCGAATCATAAAGAAATAAAACACCACTAAGATCAACACTAACATTACAATTTGTTGATTCATCTTCTTTTATTTTAATTTAAATTATTACTTATCTAAAATAGTTGCTCT
>CANCQX010000116.1 GCA_947380375.1 Flavobacteriales bacterium | reverse complement strand
GACTAATTTTCGCTACGATTCTAATTCCAATAATTGTTTTAATATTATTTTTCGCAGGTTTATTTAATATTTATACTTTAGATAATAATGCGATTATTCTAGCAATTATTATACTTTTTAGTAGTTCTGTCTTTTCTTTTTTTATCATTAATTCTTTTTTAACACAATTAAAGACAGCAAATTCTCAATTGAATGATTTATTTTCTGAAAATAAAAATAATCTTTCTTCAACCGGTAAAGATGAAATAAGTCATTTATTAAATCTCTTTTCAACAATTTTAGATAAACAAAAGCTAGAAAATGATTTATTAATAGGAGATCTTCAAAATGAAGCTCAAAAAAATAAAAAAGTCTTCGATGCATTTCTTCGAGAAAATGATACCAGAATAAAGTTAATTGATTCGATGTGTTTAGTTTCAGAGACAGATTTGAAAGGATATATAACTAGTGTAAATGATCGATTTTGTGATGTAGCACAATATAAAAGAGAGGATTTGATAGGTTTAAACCATAATGTTGTTCGACATCCGGATATGCCTAAAGAAGCATTTAAAACAATGTGGGCAACAATAGGAAAAGGCGAAATATTTAGAGCATTTGTGAAAAATCAAAAAAAGGATAAGTCACCTTATTATATTGAGGGAGCTTTTATGCCAGTTTTGGGTGAAAACGGAAAACCTGAAAAATATATGGGAATTCGATTTGACATAACTAAAGAAACGTATGAGAAACAAGCTGCAATTGGAGTTTTAAATGCAATTGATGCTTCATATGCTTTTGTAGAATTTGACAAACTAGGAAATGTATTAAAGGCTAATGATAATTTTCTTAAATTATTGGAATATAATTTAGAAGAAATAGTAGGTAAAAATCATAGAATATTTATCGATTCAATGTATTCTAAAACGGAGGAATATAAAAAATATTGGGACGATTTAGCAAATGGGAAATCATTTAATGATGCCTATAAATTCATTTCTAAAACTGGAAAGATAGTATGGTTACAGTCGGTTTATTCTCCGATAAAAGATGAAATGGGCAGAATTGAAAAGATAGTGAAAATTGCTACTGATATTAGTTCAGCAACAGAAGCATCTATGGCTACTAAAAATGCCTCAAATGAAGTAACAAGAGTTCTAAATTCAATAACTGAAGGTGATTTTTCTCAAAAATATGCTATAAATTCTTTTGGTGATTTAAAGATAATGGGGGAGTCTTTAAATAAAACAATTGAAGTGCTTTTATCTCAAAAAGAATCTCAAATTGAAAATCACGAAGCCTCTGAAGAAGTTAAAAGAGTTATTGGTGCTTTAGCAATAGGTGATTTGTCACAGAGGTATACTATTAATTCAAAAGGAGAATTGAAAATGATGGGGGATTCGCTCAATAAAACCATTGAAATATTGAGTGAATTGATTTCTAAAGTAATTACGAGTGCTGATAATTTAACAGAGGCTAGTCAAGAAATTTCTAACTCTGCACAACAACTTTCAGAAGGTGCAACTAATCAAGCGAGTTCTGTTCAAGAAATTTCTTCTTCGATGGAAGAGATGACAGCAAATATTCAGCAAAACACTATAAATTCAAGACAAACTGAAAAAATTTCAACCAAGGCTTCTATAGATATAATTGAAAGTAAAGATTCTGTTTTTGATACTGAAAATTCAATGAAATTAATAGCAAACAAAATTACTATTATTGGAGAAATTTCAAGGCAAACAAATTTGTTAGCTCTTAATGCAGCGGTAGAAGCAGCAAGAGCTGGGGAGCACGGCAGAGGTTTTGCGGTGGTTGCTGCTGAAGTAAGAAAATTGGCAGAAACAAGTCAACTTGCAGCAAATGAGATAGATGCTGTTTCTTCAAAAAGTGTATTTTTAGCTCAAAAATCTGGCAAAATGTTAAGTGAAGTAGTTCCGAATATTCAGAAAACATCTGATTTAATTCAAGAAATTACAGCTTCTAGCATTGAACAGAGTTCGGGTGCCGAACAAATAAATAATTCGATACAAATGCTCAATAATGTTGTTCAAGAGAACGCTATTACAGCTGAAGAGATGTTAGAAGGAGCTCAAGAATTGAATTATCAAGCAGAAGAATTACAAAAAGCAGTATCATTCTTTAAAATTGAAAGTGAATAGCTTTTTATTTTATTTAGTATGATATTTATCGAAAATTCTAAATATGTTATCGAAAAATATTTAGTGTCAAATTTTTAATATATTTTCGTGTTGCAAATTTTTTTAATTCTTAAGTTTTTAAAATAAATCAAGATAATTATGGGTTTTTTTGGGGGTATATCATCGAAAGAAAAAGAGTTTTTAATTTCAGTAATTTTAAATATTTCAAAAGGGAACAATGTTTCTGTTTCAACTGAAAATATTTCTGACACTAGAATTATTGAAGCATTAAATAGTTTAAATCAAAGATCTAAAGATTTAAATAATTACCTTAATGAATTAAGTATTGGTAATTTAGATGTTGAATTTAAATCGAATAACAAAGAAGATTTAATAGCGGGAACTTTATTGAATGTAAGAAATTCAATGAAATTGCAAAAAGAAACTTCAGAACAACAGCAAAGAGAGATTGATGCTAGAATGAAATTAGTCGATGAAATGTGTATCGTTTCTGAAGTAGATTTGAAAGGATATATTACCTATGTGAACGATTTACATTGTGAAGTTTCTCAATACAAGCGTGAGGAATTGATGGGACAAAACCAAAATATTGTTCGTCATCCTGATATGGATAAGGCAGTCTTTAAAGAATTATGGGCTACAATAGGTAGAGGACAAATTTTTAGAGGACCTGTAAAGAATAAGAAAAAAGACGGAACACCTTATTACGTGGATGGAGTATTCGCTCCAGTATTGGGTGCAAATGGAAAGCCAATTAAATACATTGGTGTTCGTTATGAAAATACTGAAATAACTATTGAGAAGCAAGCTTCAGATGGAATTGTGTCGGCTATTAATACATCTTTTGCATACATTGAATTTGACTTAAAAGGAAATATAATTACTGCAAATGATATCTTTTTAAATGCATTAGGATATACTTTAAGCGAACTTGTAGGGAAACATCATAGAACATTTGTAGAACCTGAATTTGCAAATTCATCAGCATATACTAGATTTTGGGAAGAATTAGGGATGGGTATTCCTCAAAATGGTTTATACAAACGTATAACAAGAGCTGGAAAAGAAATTTGGATTCAAGCTGTTTATTCTCCTGTAAAAGACGAAATGGGTAGAATAGTTAAATTTGTTAAAATAGCTACTGATGTTACAGCTGCTACAGAAGCATCTTTTGCAACACAAAAAGCTTCAGCAGAGGTTACTAGAGTTCTAAAATCAATTGGTGATGGAGATTTATCTCAAAAATACTCAATTAATTCTCTAGCTGAATTAAAAGAAATGGGAGATTCTTTAAATCAAACAATTGAATTATTAAATGCTCAAAAAGAAGCAGAATTAGAAACACAACTTGCTGCAAAAGAGGTTAGTAGAGTTATCGATGCTCTTTCTGAAGGTGATTTAACACAAAGATATTCAATTGATTCTTCAGGAGAATTAAGACAAATGGGAGAATCATTAAATCAAACAATAGTTATTTTAAATGATTTAATTTCTAAAGTTATTCTTAATGCTGATAATATTGCTTCTGCAAGTGTTCAAATGTCATCTTCAGCTCAACAATTGTCAGAAGGGGCTACAGGCCAAGCTAGTTCGGTAGAAGAAATTTCTTCTTCAATGGAAGAGATGACAGCAAATATTCAACAAAACACAAGTAATTCTCGTCAGACAGAGAAAATTTCTACGACTGCTTCTGTTGATATTATAGAAAGTAAAGAGTCTGTTTTAGAAACTGAAAATTCGATGAAATTAATTGCTTCTAAAATATCTATTATTGGTGAAATTTCAAGACAAACTAATCTATTAGCATTAAATGCTGCAGTAGAAGCTGCAAGGGCAGGTGAGCACGGTAGAGGTTTCGCCGTAGTTGCTGCAGAAGTTAGAAAATTGGCGGAAAGAAGTCAGTTAGCTGCTACAGAGATTGATGAAGTTTCAGCGAAAAGTGTTTCTGTAGCTCAAAAATCAGGACAAATGTTGAGTGATGTTGTTCCAAATATTCAAAGAACATCTGATTTGGTTCAAGAAATTACGGCGTCAAGTATTGAACAAAGTTCTGGTGCAGAACAAATAAACAATGCAATTCAGAATTTGAATAATGTAGTTCAAGAAAATGCTGCTACCGCTGAAGAAATGGCAGCTGGAGCAGAAGAATTAAGTGTTCAAGCAGAAGAATTACAGGAAGCTGTTTCTTTTTTCAAGATTGAAACTGGAAATAAGACAATTACACGAAGTAATAAAATTGTTTCAAATAAGAATGTTGTTCCTAAAAAAGAAATTAAAGCAACTTCTTATACTGCTAAATCTCCAAAATTAGAGATTAATTTATCAGATAACTTAGATTCGGAATATAGTCAATTTTAAAATAAATAAAGCATCATTATGATGCTTTATTTATTTGTTTTAAATAGGTCTCGATATTAAAACTATTGAGTATAAATACTTAATAATTATATTTAATAGTATTAATAAAATAATCGTTTATCAAAAGTGAAATGGTAATTGCAATTGCAAATCATAAAGGGGGATCAGGCAAAACTACAACTACAATAAATTTGGGAGTTGCACTTTCTAATTTAGGAAAAAAAGTTCTGATTATTGACTTAGATCCCCAAGGTAATTTATCCTATTCTTTAGGGATTGCTGATGATGTTCCAACAATTGCCGATGTTTTTACTGGAGATAAACAATTAGAAGATGTAATAATTAAAAGAGAAGGGTTGGATATTGTTCCTTCTAATATGTTTTTAGCTGATATAGAACTTTCTATTCAAGGGGTTAAAGATAGGTTATTCGTTTTAAAATATTTGTTAGATAAAGAGCTATTAAAATACGATTACATTTTGATAGATTGTTCACCTTCAAAGTCGTTGCTTACTATAAATGCTTTAGTATTAGCTGATAAAGTGATTACGACAATTTTGTTGGATGTATTAAGTGTTCAAGGTTTAAATCAAATTAATAGAACTGTTTTTGATGTAAAAAGAGGGTATAATAAAGCACTTACATTTTTAGGAGTTTTACCTATAAATGTTGACTTAAGGAGTAATATTTCGAAGGAAATATTAACATTTGTCGATGAGAATTTTGATATCCCTATTTTAAAATCTTATATTAGAAGTTGCGTTAAATTTGCTGAAGCACCTTCGTTTGGTGAGAGTATATTTTCGTATGCACCAAGTTCAACTGGCGCTGAAGATTATCAAGTTTTAGCAAAAGAAATAATAATCTTAAATAATTAAAAAAATGGCATTAGGAAAAAACATGAAAGTTGACAGACTAATTCCTTTGGAAGTTGAAAATATTTCTGAAAATATAGATGTTAGTGCTGATTTGGTAGAGAATTTAGAAGTTCAAGTTGAAACTGAACCTCAAACTAAATCTGAACCTACAATTCAGTATGAGGATATTGAAAATGAAACACTTAAAATGATTTTTATTCCTTCAAGAAGAAAAACACAAAAGAGAATTTTGATAAATATTGAAGGAGCATTGAATATTAATAATGTCGATTTGCTTTATTCAAAAGTAAATGTTGTTTTTGAAAATTATGATTTTGTAGAGGTTACAATGACAAATGTTACAGAGATTGATTTAACAGTTATTCAATTGTTTCATGCTATCAGAGTTGCTTATTTGCCTCAAAATAAATACATTACTATTAATTCAGAATTTTCAAGAGATGATAGGAAATTATTAAATATATGTGGTTTTGTAGAACTTCAAACACAAAAAACGGAGGCATAATTTAGTACTAGCAGTGAAGCAATAAATTATAAAATGTTTATTTAAACGTTTTTATAATGAAATAAAAAAATAAAATTATGGCAAAAAATATTCTAATAGTCGATGATTCTGAAAGTATTAGGGTTGTTGTAGGAATGGCCTTGAGAAGTGAAGGGTATAATGTTATTGTCGGAGAAGATGGCCAACATGGTCTAGAATTATTATTGGAAAATGATGGTATCAATTTGATTATTTCAGATTTAAATATGCCTAGAATGGATGGAATTTCTTTTTTAAAAGAAGTAAGGAAATTAGACAAGTTTAAATATTTGCCGATATTAATATTAACCACTGAATCGCAAGAGTCCAAAAAAATGGAAGCTAAAAATTCTGGAGCAACAGGTTGGATTATTAAACCTTTTGTTAAAGAAAAGTTACTTGCGGTTGTTAAAAAAGTGATGCACTGATGGATGAAATGAAAGAAACCTACATTCAAGAAGCAAACGAGTTATTAGAAAACTTAGAGTCTTCTTTATTGTCTCTAGAGAACAATCCGAATGATAAATCAAATATTGAACAAGTTTTTAGGGTAATGCATACCTTGAAAGGTAATAGTAGTATGTTTGGTCTTTCAAAAATTGCCGAATTTGTTCATGATTTAGAGACAATTTATGATAAAATTCGTCAAGGTGAAATGCAACTATCAAAAGATATTTTAAATGTTACGTTGGCGTCTTTTGATCATTTGAATTTAATTATTTTTGATTCAGAATTGTTAAATGAAACAAATAAAGAGAATCATTTCAATTTAATATCTGAAATTAATAAATTTATTGGAAAAGACGGAGAAGTATTTATTAAAGAGATTGAATTTGAAGGTAATAGTGTTGTTAATTCCGAAAATGGAGAGATAACAAAAGAGACTTTAAGAACCATTTATATTTATTTTGAACCGAATGAATCTATTTTTTTAGATGGTTCAAATCCATTATTTTTAATAGCTGAATTAGCATCGTTAGGTAAAAGTATTGTTGTTCCCCATTTTAAGTCAGTTGAATCAATTGATAATTTTACACCAACAAACTGCTTTACATATTGGGATATATATTTAGAAACGAATGTATCTAAAGAAGACATTGAAGATGTTTTTGTTTTTGTTGAAGGAAATTCAGTTATTGAAATCCTTGAAATTCCTTTTATTGAATTAATTACAAATTCATCTTTTAACGAAGAAGTTGCATCTACAATTTATAGAGATGTAAAAACGGATATTAATTCGATACTATTATTAGCTGAAAAATTTGGTGAAAAAGCCATTAATGAAGTTGAAATAGTAGAAGAAATTATAGAAGTTCCAATTACTAAAACTATTGAAAATAGTATAGGAAAGACTGATGCTAAGGATAAAGTCGTTTCAAGTATTCGTGTTGCATCTGATAAACTGGATGAGCTAATGAATCTTGTAAGTGAATTGGTTACAACTCAGGCTAGTTTGACTTTGTACAACGAAAAAAATGAAACCCCTGAATTGGAAATTATTTCTGAAAATATTGAAAAACTTTCAAGGAGATTAAGAGATATTGCTTTTGGTATGACTTTGGTACCGATAAACAATATGTTTAGTCGTTTTCAACGTTTAGTAAGAGATATGTCTGATGCACTTGGGAAAGAAATACAATTTGTTACAGAAGGAGGTGAAACAGAATTGGATAAGTCAATTATAGAAACATTGACAGATCCTCTGATGCACATTATTCGTAATAGTTTAGACCATGGTCTAGAAAAAGCAGAAGATAGAGAAAGAATCGGAAAGCCAAGAAAAGGAACTGTAAAACTAAAGGCTTTTTATTCTGGGATTTCAGTTTATATTCAAATAATAGACGATGGAAAAGGCATAGATGTTGAAGCTGTTCGTTCAAAGGCAATTAGCAAGGGATTCATTAAAGAAGAAGATGTACTCACAGATAAAGAAATTTTTGATTACATTTTTTACCCAGGATTCTCAACAGCTGCAGTTGTAACTGATATTTCAGGTAGAGGAGTTGGTATGGATGTTGTAAAAAGAAATATAACCGATTTAAAAGGTTCAATAATTGTTGAGTCAAAGGTTAATATTGGTACAACGTTAACCATAAAATTACCGTTAAGCTTATCAATTATAGATGGTTTATTGGTTGATATTCAAAATGTTAATTATATTATACCTCTTTCTGTAGTAAATAAATGTTATGAAGTAGAAAATTCTCAAATGATGGATAATTTTAATAAATTATTAATCTTAGACGAAAAACAAATACCATTTATTAACATTAGAAAGGAGTTTGGTTACAAAAAAATGTCAGGATCTGATAAATCTCAAATCATAGTAGTAAGTGATGGTGAACAAGAAGTTGGAATAAGTGTTGATTATATAGTAGGTGAATATCAGGCGGTTGTAAAACCAATTGGAAAATATTACAGAAATCAAGACTTTATTTCAGGAGCAACAATATTAGGAGATGGATCTATTGCTTTGGTGATGGATACCCATAAAATAGTCGATTTATATACAGAACACGTTAAATTAGAAGCTAAATAATGAAGACAGAAACAACAAATGAGATGGTAGGAGAGACAAAATCATTTTTGTCTTTTAGATTAGCGGAAGAACATTTTACAATTCCGGTAATGAAAATTATAGAAATTTTAGAAGTTCCTAAAATAACAAAAGTACCTCAATCTCCAAATTTTTTGGTTGGTGTAATTAATTTACGTGGTGCGGTTTTACCGGTAATTGATACGCGTATTAAATTTGGTATGTCACATATTGAGTACACAATTAATACGTGTGTTTTAGTTTTAAATATTGAAGTAAATGATGAAAATTTAATCGTAGGAGCATTAGTTGATTCTGTGTCTGAAGTTTTCGAATTGCACGATTCTCAAATTAAACCAACACCTACCATTGCTTCAAGATATAGAGCTGACTACATTCAGGGAATGATACAAGAAAATGATCATTTTATGATGGTTTTAAATATTGACAAGGTTTTTTCTTCAAATGATCTTGAATCAATAAGTGAAAG
>CANCQX010000115.1 GCA_947380375.1 Flavobacteriales bacterium | reverse complement strand
GTAAAAATGATTAAGTTTTGAAATAAATTATTCCATGTGACAATTAAAAAATAGAAAATATGAAAAAAATAATTGTATCGATTCTTGCAACATTTTTGATGATATTTCAAATGCAAGCACAGCAGAATGTTATGGTAAGTCAATATATGTTTAACGGCTTACTTTTAAATCCAGCATACGCAGGAAGCCATGATTATTTCTCATCAACATTAATGTATAGAAATCAGTGGGTGAGTGTTGATGGAGCTCCAGTAACATCAATTTTAGCAGTTGATGGTCCTTTGAAAAACAGGAATGTAGGTCTAGGTTTAATTATTATGAATGATAAAATTGGAGCAACAGATCAAACAGATATTTATGGTAATTATTCTTACGGAATAAAAATCGGGGAAGGTAAGTTAGCTTTAGGAATTAAGGCTGGAGTTTCAAGGTATGCCTATAATACTAATAAATTAATTTATTGGGATGGTAAAGATAATGTGTATGCAGCTGGTAATAAACAATCCTCATGGTTGCCAAAATTTGGTGTAGGAATGTACTATAATACTAAAAATTGGTATGCAGGTCTTTCTATACCAGTTTTATTTGCGTATGATCCAAATTATAATTTTACTCTTGATGTGAATAAATCTTCTTTAGACAGAAGACATTATATGGCTACAGCAGGTGTTGTAGTTCCTTTAAATGATTATTTTAAATTGAAACCTTCATTTTTAGTGAAATATGTTCCAAACGCCCCTCTTCAAGCTGATTTAAATGTTAGTTTGTTATTTAAAGATAAATTTTGGGTTGGAGGATCATTTAGATCAGGAGATGCTGTAGCTGCAATTCTTGAATACCAAACAAGTTCTCATTTTAGAGTGGGATACAGTTATGATTTTACCTTTTCCAATATTCGAAAATCTACAAATGGCTCTCACGAAATTATGATAGGTTATGATTTTGGTAAGACTGTCACTAAAACAAAATCACCCCGTTTTTTCTAACTATTAAAACTAAAATTATGAAAAGAAATAAATTATATCCATTCGCCTTTTTTTTAGTAACTGTTTTGTTTTCAGGATGTGTAAATTATTATAAAAAGGGTAGTGAAGAATTTTCAAATTTGCAATACCATAGAGCAATTGAAGATTTTAACAAAGATATTTCCAAAAAAGATAATCATGCTTCGAAAATAAAACTAGCAAATAGTTATCGACTTGTTAATGATTATAAAAATGCTGAAAAAATCTATTCAGAAGTTGTTCAATATCTAGAAATAGAATCAGTTGAATTTTTTAATTATGGAAAAATATTAATGAATAAAGGTGATTATGAAAGTGCTAAAATTTGGTTCAATAAATATTTAGAAAAATCTCCAAATGATGTTGTAGCAAAAATGCTTTTGTCATCTTGTAATTCTATTAATGAATTTAAGAAAGATACTTCGCTTTATTCTTTAGAAAGTTTATCTTTTCCTGAATTAGAATCTTCATTTAGTCAGGTTCCATTTGGAAAAGGTATTGTTTTTACAGCCGATAAAAAATCGATAAAAAAATCGACTGATGAACCTTGGACTGGTAAAACTTATTACGATTTGTATTTTTCTGAAAAAGATAAAGATGGAAAATGGATTAGTCCCCAATTGTTAAAAGGAGTTGTTAATGGGAAATACCATGAAGGACCTGCAACATTCAATAAAGCAGGTACTGAAGTCTATTTTACTAGAAGTAATTACTTTAAGCCCAATAAGCTATCTAAAAATTCAGGTAATGAAAGCAATTTAAAAATCTTCAAAGCTAAATTAGTAGATAATAATTGGACTGACTTAGAAGAAATGCCTTTCAATAGTGATGAATATTCAGTAGGACATCCTTGTTTATCTCCCGATGAGAAAACGCTTTATTTCATTTCTGATATGCCTGGAGGTTATGGTGGAACAGATATTTACTATTCTAATTTAGAAGATAATAAATGGAGTAAACCTGAAAATGTAGGAGGCGAAATAAACACAGCTAGTACTGAAATGTTTCCTTTTATGTCTGCAGATGGAACTTTTTATTTCTCTTCAGATGCACATAATAATTTAGGGGGTCTAGATGTTTTTGCAACATCTTATGATTCTAAAAATAATAAATGGTTACAAGTTGAGAATTTAAATTATCCAATGAATTCTTCAAAAGATGACTTTGCTTTTTATATTGAAGAAGATAATAAAACTGGTTTTATATCTTCTAACAGAAATGTAATGGATAATCTATATGAGTTTCATAAAAATGATCCAGTTTTCACTCTTTCAGGAACGGCTACTCATAAAAGGGATAAATCTCCATTTGAAGGAGTTGCCATAATTTTAATAGATGAAACAAATGAAGATATGAAACTTAAACAAACCATTTATACGGATAAAAATGGTCAATACAAGTTCAAATTAAAAATGAATTCGGATTATGTTGTTTCAGATTCTAAAGAAAATTATTTTACTCAAAGTTTTATTCTTTCAACAAAGGGAGAAAAATATTCTAAAAACTTTGTTGTAGATTTCGAATTAGATGAAATTATAATAGAGAAACCAATCGTTTTAAATAATATTTATTATGATTTTGACAAGTGGAATATTCGTCCAGATGCGGCAAAAGAATTAGATAAATTAGTTAAGTTATTAAATGATAACCCAACAATACATATCGAAATGGGATCACATACAGATTCTAGAGCAGGCGATCGTTATAATTTAATTCTTTCAGAAAAACGAGCAAAAGCCACTGTCGATTATTTAGTTTTTAGAGGAATTAATCAAGCTCGTTTAAAATATAAGGGCTATGGGGAATCAATGTTAGTAAATAGATGTAATAATAATGTTCATTGTTCTGAAGAAGAGCACCAAGAAAATAGAAGAACAGAATTTAAGGTTATAAAAATAAATTCAAACATCGGATTTTCAAAAAAATAAAATAGAGATGAATTTTTATAAAAAACAGTAAGTATCTTTTGCAAATTAGTTACTTACTGTTTTTGTTTTAATTGAAATTTCATAATTGATTATTTAAAAAAATAAAATGTTTCAAACATTCTATTTTTTTCTATATTTGTAGGCACTTTAAGTGAGAAAAGTAAATAAATTAGTGTTAAATCGATTCAATGTTCATGTTACGTATCCTGTTTATCTTTCTTCTTTCGATTCTAGGTTTACAGTGTTCTAATAGACCCTATCAACCAAATTATAATCAACAAAAAAATCATAATAATACTGTCAAAACACGAAATAAAATCGTTCAAAAACAGGCAGATGATGAAATTCGCCGATCCAATCTTCAGAGAAAAAGAGCTAGAAAAACAAGGGAAGCTAAACTTCAGAATAAAAAAGCTACCAAATACTCTAAAAAATTAGTAAAATAGGATTTATTTCAATTTTTTTGAAACTATAAATTAGTAATTGTTTCTTTTTCTTGTTAATAATTTAATAATGTTATATTTTTACCAAAAAAATCATATTATGAAAAAAATATACTTAAGTGTTTTAGGTTTGGCTTCGTTTACCTTTGTAAATGCTCAATTTGAGCATTATGATTTTAATCAAACCATAAGTACTGTTCATTTAGATGAATCTAAAAATATACTTCCTTCAATAAATTTTAAAGAAAAGACACTTGGAAAAGTAGTGTGGACGAATGTTTTTGATAATCCATCAGTTGATTGGGATGTTAATAACTCAGGAAAAATTGGTGCTAATTTGGGTTGGTCTTTTGTTAGCAACGCAACAGCTGATGTTTTTAATCCTAAAAATGCTACAACGGGTCTTTCCGAACCGATTAATATAAAATCCACTTCAAAAGGTACTTTTGCACAAGTAGTTAACGGACCAAGTGGGGCAAATGAAAAGGATGTTACATATACACTTACAACAAAAAAATCAATAGATGTAACAACATTAGCAGGAACAGGAAAGGTAAATTTGAGTTTCCAACAATATGGAGCCCGATATCATGATCTTCAAGAAGTGTATGTGAGTACAAATGGAACCGATTATGTAAAAGTAGGTGATAATAATGATATACCAAGTTGGTTAAATGGAAGTGGATTTCCGTATAATAACCCAACAACAAAAACAATTGATTTATCTTCGGTTTTAAGTACAGGTGCTTCAACTGTTTGGATTCGTTTTAGTTGGACAGTTGACAAAACTTATCCCCCTAATTATTGGTATGCTTACGGTTGGATGATTGATGATGTATCAATAAGTACAAAGCCTGATAATGATTTAATTCTAAATGAAGTGATTATAGGATCAGATGGAAATAACCAACATTTATCATATTACCAAATCCCATCTACTCAAGTTCATCCAATTAAGTTTGGAGCTGTTGTTACCAATAATGGATTAAATACTCAATCTGATATTGTATTTAATGCTACAACAACTAGTTATACTGGTAAGAGTGAAATTGGTTTAGCAAATCCTTATGGAGAACTTCACGGTACTTTATCTTGTTCTAAAAAGGATACGTTGTGGACTTCTGTTCCATTTACACCCCCATCTATAGTGTCATCAATAAAAAAGACTATGGCATTTAACGTGTCGTCTAGCGTTTCAGATGAAATTTCTGCTAATAATGGAGGTTCGACATTTAATTATGATTTTTATATTACAAAATCTATTTATGCAAGAGACAATAACAAACCAAGTTCATATAGTTATTTTAGCAATGGTGGTTATAAATATGAACACGGAAATGTTTTTGATATTTTTGCAGATCAAAAATTATATTATATAGATGTATTCTTAGATCCTACTACCGTTGAAGGTTCAATTTTTCGAGTAAAAGTTTATGAATTCGACAGTAATGGTGTAGGTGATGTACCAATAGCTCAATCGGATGATTATTCTGTTTTGAAAAAAAATATAGGTGCAAAAGTTTCTTTAGAATTAGGATCTTATCCATTGTTACAAGCTAATAAATCATATTTAGCTGTTGTATCTACAGATGGAGTTGATGGGAAGAATTTAGATGTTGTAATAAGAACCTGTGGAAGAGGTTTTTCAATGTTTAAAAGTGAAACTGATGTGTGGTATGAATATAACAGAGATATACCAATGATACGAATGAATTTTTTGAATGATGTTGGATTATCTGAGTTAGAAAATGTTGAAGGATTTAATGTTTATCCTAATCCAGCTAATTTATCGACTACAATTTCTTACGAATTGACAAAAGAAACTAAAGTTGCAGTTAATGTTACTGACATAACTGGAAAATCGGTATACTCAAATGATTTTGGTAAAATGAGTTTAGGAAAACATCTATTAGATATAAATACTGATAGTATGTCAAATGGAATTTATATCGTCAATTTTGAAGCAAATGGTATTACTACTTCACAAAAATTAGTAGTTAAAAAATAAAAATATATTTTTTAAAAAAAGGGTCTTAGAGTTTCTAAGGCCCTTTTTTTATGTCATTTTTGAAAAAAATAGTAATTTTACAAACAAAAGAGAAATAAATAAAAATATGAAAGCATATGTTTTCCCCGGACAAGGGGCTCAATTTACAGGAATGGGGAAAGATCTTTACGATAACTCATCATTAGCGAAAGAAATGTTTGAAAAAGCAAACGAAGTATTAGGTTTTGACATTGTCAAAATAATGTTTGAAGGTACCGAAGAAGAACTAAAACAAACAAAAGTTACTCAACCTGCTATTTTCTTACATTCTACAATTTTAGCAGCTTGTTTAGGAGATTCGTTTCAACCTGATATGGTTGCAGGTCATTCTTTAGGTGAATTTTCAGCCTTAGTAGCAAATGGGACTTTAAATTTTGAAGATGCCCTTAGATTGGTTTATCAACGTGCTCTTGCTATGCAAAAAGCATGCGAAATAGAACCATCAACTATGGCAGCAATTTTAGGTCTAGAAGATGATGTTGTTGAAAGAGTTTGTAAAGAAATTAATGGAGTTGTAGTAGCAGCTAATTACAACTGTCCTGGTCAATTAGTAATTTCCGGAAGTATAGCTGCAGTTGAAGAGGCATGTATTAAGCTAACAGAGGCTGGAGCAAAAAGAGCTTTATTGTTACCTGTAGGTGGTGCTTTCCACTCTCCGTTAATGGAACCTGCGAGAGAAGAATTAGCAGCAGCAATTGAAAAAACTCAATTCAATCAACCAAAATGCCCCGTATATCAAAATGTAACTGCTTCTGCAGTTTCTAATCCTGATGAAATTAAACGAAATTTGGTCTCACAGTTAACAGCTCCTGTTCGCTGGACACAAACAATGAATCAAATGATTTCTGATGGAGCAACTGAAGTTATAGAGGTTGGTCCAGGGAAAGTTTTACAAGGTTTATTTAAAAAAGTAGATAGAGCTTTTCCATGTTCAAGCGCTTCTATTTAAAGAGGAATATATTTAAGATAACTTTAAGTCTTTCTGCAATTTGTAGAAAGACTTTTTTATTTTATGGAAATTGAGTTTTTGGTACATCTAATTATAAAGAGTAATTAATTAATAAATTGAAACTATGAAGAAGGTGTTAATTTTACTTTTCCTTTCAAGCGGAGGATGGGTATTTAGTCAAGGAGCTTTAGGAGAAATAATCGGAACTGTTGTTGATTTGAAATCAAATGAGGCAATTATTGAAGCAAGAGTATGGGTAGAGGATAATGGAAAGAAGTACCAAACTAAAACAGATCTTGATGGCCGTTTTAGAATCAGTGCTATTCCTGCTGGAACATACAAAGTTAATGTTTATTACCTTGAGGATACTTTAAAAGGAATACCTGTTGATGTACCAATGGAAGGATTTGGAAATACTGGGATAATTCGATTTGGAACATCTCAAGATTTACAAGTTGTAGATGTAACTGCTGAGTATCAAAAATTGAAAAATGCTATTAATTCAACTCCTGTTTACAATATGAATTTTAAAGATATTGCTAAAAGCACACAAAAATTTTCAATTAAAGGTATGGTAACATCCATGACATCTGAAGTACGAGTTGCTGATGATGGTGAATTAATGTTTAAAGGGGCAAGAAAAGGGGATATGCTCTATATTCAAGACGGAATGAAAGCGAGGTCAATGGATCAATTACCAAGTTGCGCGATAGGAAACATTATGGTTTATACCGGAGGATTACCTGCAAAATATGGAGACACTTTAGGGGGAGTAGTTGTTTTAGAGACAAAAAGTTATTTCGATTTATTAAGAGAAAGAGGAAATTAATATTAAAAAGGGTTTAATGTAGATACGCGATTAATCGCGTATCTACATTAAACCCTTTTTAATTGTATCTATAAATCGATTATTTAAAAAAATCCGGACTTTTTTCAGTCATTGGAATCATATATTGTTTTAAATTTTGTTCATCACTTTTGTTCAAAATCATCAGCATATTATCTGACTCTACAACAATATGATTGTCTAATCCTTCAATTAATACTAATTTATCATTAGGAAGGTTAACAATACAATTAGTAGAATTCATCATGTGAACATTATCTCCAATTACAGCATTGCCGTTGAAATCTTTTTCCAAATGAGTATACAAACTACCCCAAGTTCCTAAATCTGACCAATCAAAATTTGCAAGTACAACATCTGTGTTTTTCGCGTTTTCCATAACCGCAAAATCAATTGAAATATCTTCGCATTCTTCAAAACAACGATTGATATTTTTTTGTTCTTGGTCTGTATTATAAAAACTCAAATCTCCTGCAAAAAGTTTAAATAATTCAGGTTTAAATTTTTCTAAAGCATTCAAGATACTTATAGCTTTCCATATAAAGATTCCTGAATTCCAATAATAGTTTCCACTTTTCAAGAAAAGCTCAGCCATTTCTGCACTTGGTTTTTCTCTAAAATGTTTTACTTCGGTAACTTGTCCGGGAAATATTTCTTTTTTGTCAGAGAATTCAATGTATCCGTAACCTGTATCTGGTCTTGTTGGCTTAATTCCAAGAGTAACTAATTTTTCATCCAAATTAGCATCTTCAATCGCAATATTAATAGTTTGAACAAAGTTTTCTTCCTTTAAAATTAAATGATCAGAAGGAGCAACAATAAGGGTTGCATTTTTATTTTTAGCAAAAATTTTAGCACTTGCATAAGCTATACAAGGAGCTGTATTTTTTCTTAAAGGTTCAGTTAATATTTGATCACTGGTTAATTCTGACAATTGAGATTGAACTAACTCTGCATAACATTCATTCGTAACAACATAAATATTTTCTTTTGGAGCAATATGAAGTAGTCGTTCATAAGTCATTTGGATCAATGATTTACCAATTCCTAAAACATCTAAAAATTGCTTTGGACATTTAGGTGTTGACATTGGCCAGAAACGACTTCCTACACCACCTGCCATTATTATACAATAATTATTTTCCATCTTAAAATATTTTTTTAATTTATTACGTAAACTTCTGCTAAAGCATTCACAAGAAACATTTTTTTACTGATAGTTTCTTCGCATAAATAACGTTTTCGTCTAAGTTCTCCTTTTATAAATTCTCTACCATTCAAAGCAAAGATAGTGTTTTTTGGTAATCGTTCTAAAATTTCTATGCCGTCTTTTGTTTCGTCGTAATTTTTTAAAACACGTGAAAGTTTCATATCGGTGCAAGAAGAAGCTTTTATACTTACAAGTGAATCTACTAAAGCATGTTCTATATCTTTAGGTAGTTTTTTAGAATCAATTATTGGTAATAAAAGTTTACGAAAATTTTTTTTCCACTCTTCCCCATGAGGATTTACTTTATTCCCGTGCTGTTGAAAAGTATGTAAATGGGCAAATTCATGTAAAGTTGTAATTAAAAATGAATAAGGATTTAAATCTCCATTTACTGTTATTTGAGGCTTTTCTAATCCAAACCCAACTCTGAAATCACCTAATTTAGTTTTTCGAGGCGGAACTATTTTGAATTTAACTGGGGTAGAAAGAAATAGGTCAACAACAATATCTTCAAAACCAGACGGTAAGAATTTCTTAAATCCTTCTATTACTTTTTCCCTTTTTCTTAATATTGTGTTTTTCACGATTTAAATTTACGAGAAAACTATTAAAATAGAATCAATTTTATC
>CANCQX010000114.1 GCA_947380375.1 Flavobacteriales bacterium | reverse complement strand
AAGCAGAAGCTAAAGCATTAGGTAAATATTCAATACAAATAGATACATTACCTCCTTCAATCATACCATTTAATTTTTTAGTCACAGATTCTATTATCACTAAAGAAACAATTAAATGGAAAATAAATGATGATAAAAGCAATTTTGCTGATTATGATTTATTCATTGATGAAAAATGGGAAATACTCGAATACGAAACTAAAGGAAGTTATTTGATTTATAGGAGGTCTAAAGAAATAAATGGTAAGCACTTGGTGAAAGTCATCTTAAAAGATAATTGTCAAAACGTTTCCACTTGGGAAAAAGAATTATTTTTTAAATGAAATATATGTTCCAAAAAATGAAACACATATTTCATAAAAACAGATTAAGCCTGAGTTGTTGGTGTTCCAAAATTCATAGGTGGTAGCCCTTGAACATCTATTTCTTCAATAACCCCAAATGTTTGCTCAAACTTTTGAATATTTTCTATTAATGCGTGCATAAATCTTTTTGCATTTTGAGGCGTCATAATTACTCTAGATCTAACTTTTCCCTTAGGCATACCTGGCATCATCTGAATAAAATCACTTACTATCTCGGTTGGAGAATGAGTAATGATAGCTAAATTGGAATATATGCCCAAAGCTATCTCTTCACTTAATTCAATATTTACTTGATTTTCATTATTATTTTCCATAGTTTGAATGTAAAAAAAGGGGCTACATGTAGCCCCTTTAGTGAAATAAAATATTAATTATTTTCCGGAAATTGCTTCAAAATCTTCTTTAGAAGCAACTACCATATTTTGAAATTGTCTTACACCCGTTCCTGCAGGAATTAAGTGACCAACAATTACATTCTCTTTTAATCCTAATAAATTATCAACTTTTCCAGCTAAAGCTGCTTCATTTAAAACTTTAGTCGTTTCTTGGAAAGAAGCTGCTGAAATAAATGATTTAGTTTGAAGAGATGCTCTTGTAATCCCCTGTAATAAAGGTGTAGAAGTTGCTGGAATTGCATCCCTAGCTTCAACTAATCTTTTATCACCACGTTTCAATTGAGAATTTTCATCTCTTAAAGCACGAGAAGAAACTATTTGACCAGCTTTCAAAGCAGTTGAGTCTCCAACTTCAACAACAACCATCATTCCATAAATAGCATCATTTTCTTCCATGATATCAACTTTTCTAGCTGACTGACCTTCTAGGAATTTTGTATCTCCAGCATCAATTACTTCAGATTTCAACATCATTTGACGTACAATAACTTCAAAGTGTTTATCATTAATTTTCACGCCTTGTAATCGATATACTTCTTGAATTTCATTAACAATGTACTCTTGTACTTTAGTCGGACCTTCAATGTTAAGTATATCATTTGGAGTTATAGCTCCATCAGATAATGGTTGTCCAGCACGAACAAAATCATTTTCTTGAACTAAAATATGCTTGGAAAGAGGTACTAAATATTTACGAACATCTCCTGCTTTTGAAGTAATTTGAATCTCACGATTACCTCTCTTGATTTTACCGTATTCAGCAATACCATCTATTTCAGAAACAACTGCAGGATTAGAAGGATTACGTGCTTCAAACAACTCAGTTACACGCGGAAGTCCCCCTGTAATGTCACCAACTTTACCTGAAGTACGAGGAATCTTAACTAAGATTTCACCTGCCTCAATTTTATCACCATCTTTAACAGAAACGTGAGCATTTACGGGCAAACTATATTCTCTTAAAATCTCACCAGATTTCACATCAATAATATGAATCGATGGATTTTTCTTTTTATCACGAGATTCAATAATAACTTTCTCTGCAAATCCAGTTTGCTCATCAACTTCTTCACGACAAGTAATACCTTCAGAAATATTATCAAATACTACTTTTCCAACAACTTCAGAAACTATAACTGCATTGTACTGATCCCATTTACAAATAACATCACCTTTTTTAATTTTACCATTACCAGGTACAACTAATTCAGATCCATATGGAATATTTGTATTCATCAATACAATACCTGTTTTTTCATCTGTTATTTTTAATTCAGCGGAACGACCAACAACAACAACTCTTATAGTACCGTCACTATTTTTCTTCTCAATAGTTCTTAGTTCTTCAATATCAAGTCTACCTGTTGCTTTAGCTTTTAAATCAGATTCACTACCAGTATTTGATGCAGTTCCCCCAACGTGGAAAGTACGTAAAGTTAACTGTGTACCAGGCTCTCCAATTGACTGTGCAGCAACAACTCCTACAGAATCCCCTCTTTGAGCTAATCTGTGATTAGATAAATTACGGCCATAACATTTAGCACAAACACCTCTAGGCATTTCGCATGTTAAAACAGATCTAATCTCAACTTCATCTATTCCAACTTGTTCAATTAATGTAGCAACATCTTCTATAATTAATTCACCAGCTGCAACAATAAGTTGTTGTGTTTCTGGGTGAAAAATATCATGAACAGATGTTCTACCTAAAATTCTATCATAAAGTGGCTCTACAATATCATCATTTTTCATTAAAGCAGTAGCCATCAACCCTCTCAATGTACCACAATCCTCAATATTAATAACAACATCTTGTGCAACATCTACTAAACGACGAGTAAGGTAACCAGCATCAGCTGTTTTTAAAGCAGTATCAGCTAAACCTTTACGTGCACCGTGAGTAGAAATAAAATACTCTAAAATTGATAAACCTTCTTTAAAGTTAGAAAGAATTGGGTTTTCAATGATATCCTGAGTTGAAGCTCCTGATTTTTGAGGTTTTGCCATCAATCCCCTCATTCCCGATAACTGACGAATTTGTTCTTTAGAACCCCTTGCACCAGAATCATACATCATGTAGATTGAGTTAAAACCTTGCATATCATTTTTCAATTGATCCATCAAAATATTGGTCAATCTTGAATTAGTATGCGTCCAAATATCAATAATTTGATTGTAACGTTCATTATTAGTAATTAAACCCATGTTATAATTACCTAATACTTCTTTCGCTTCAACTTCAGCTTTAGCAACTAAAGTTTCTTTTTCTTTAGGTATAATAATATCTTCTAAATTAAAAGATAATCCACCTTTAAAAGCCATATCAAAACCAACTTCTTTAATATCATCTAAGAATTGAGCTGTACGAGATGTGCCAGAAACCTTTAAAACATTTCCTATAATATCTCTTAACGCTTTCTTAGTTAATACATCATTGATATAACCAACTTCTCTTGGAACCATGTCGTTAAACAAAACTCTTCCACAAGTTGTCTCAATCATCATTAAAGTAGGCACACCATTTTCATCTAAATCATATGATTTAACTTTAACGTGAGCATGTAAATCTAGTTTTCTTTCGTTATAAGCGATTCTTACTTCTTCTGGAGAATAGTAAATACCATCTTCTCCTTTCATTGTATACTCGTCAGTAGATCTTTTACCTTTTGTTATATAGTAAAGACCCAAAACCATATCTTGAGAAGGTACAGCAATAGGAGCTCCATTTGCAGGGTTCAAAATATTATGAGATGCCAACATTAATAATTGAGCTTCTAATATCGCAGCATTCCCTAATGGTAAATGAACTGCCATTTGATCCCCATCAAAATCGGCATTGAAAGCTGTCGTTACCAATGGATGAAGACGAATTGCTTTACCTTCAATTAATTTTGGTTGAAAAGCTTGAATACCTAATCGGTGAAGAGTAGGTGCTCTATTTAATAGAACAGGATGTCCTTTTAGTATACTTTCTAATATATCCCAAACTACAGGTTCCTTTTTATCTACAATTTTCTTAGCAGATTTAACTGTTTTTACAATACCTCTTTCGATTAATTTACGAATAATAAAAGGTTTGTATAATTCAGCTGCCATATTTTTAGGCAATCCACATTCATGTAATTTCAAATCAGGTCCAACAACAATTACAGAACGAGCTGAATAATCAACACGTTTACCTAATAAATTTTGACGGAAACGACCTTGTTTACCTTTTAATGAATCTGAAAGTGATTTCAAAGGACGGTTAGACTCAGTTTTAACAGCACTCGATTTACGAGAATTGTCAAACAATGAATCAACAGATTCTTGAAGCATACGTTTTTCATTACGCAAAATAACTTCAGGTGCTTTGATTTCAATTAAACGCTTTAAACGATTATTACGTATAATAACACGACGGTATAAATCATTTAAATCTGAAGTAGCAAAACGACCTCCATCCAAAGGAACCAAAGGTCTAAGTTCTGGTGGAATAACAGGCACAACCTTAACAATCATCCATTCTGGACGATTATCAATTCTTTCCTGAGATTCACGCATTGCCTCAACAACTTGAAGTCTTTTCAAAGCTTCATTCTTACGTTGCATAGACGTTTCCGTATTTGCTTGATGACGTAAATCATAAGAAGTTTGAATTAAATCCAAAGTTTTTAATAAGTCATAAAGTGCTTCAGCACCCATTTTTGCAATAAACTTATTAGGATCCGTATCTTCTAAATATTGGTTTTCCTTTGGTAAAGTATCTAAAATATCTAAATACTCTTCTTCCATTAAAAAATCAAGACGTTTCAATTCCGATCCATCAGAATTTGTTGCAACACCACCTTGAATTACAACAAATCTTTCATAATAAATGATTTGATCTAATTTTTTAGTAGGTAATCCCAATAAATATCCTATTTTATTAGGAAGTGAACGGAAATACCATATATGTGCAACAGGAACAACTAAAGAAATGTGTCCCATACGTTCACGTCGAACTTTTTTCTCAGTAACCTCTACACCACAACGGTCACAAACGATTCCTTTATATCGGATTCGTTTGTATTTACCACAGTGACATTCATAATCTTTAACAGGCCCAAAAATTCTCTCACAAAATAAACCATCTCTTTCAGGTTTATATGTACGATAATTAATAGTTTCAGGCTTAAGTACTTCTCCACTTGATTGCTCAAGAATCAACTCTGGCGATGCCAAAGAGATTGTTATTTTATCGAAGCTACTTTGCGTTTTTGGTGTTTCTTTTCTGTAAGCCATAGTATTGCTTAATATCTATAATTTAACTAATTGAAAATTAATCTAATGAAATGTTTAGACATAAACCTCTCAACTCATGTAACAATACATTGAATGATTCAGGAATTCCTGGTTCAGGAATATTGTCTCCTTTCACGATTGCTTCATAAGCTTTAGCTCTTCCATTTACATCATCAGACTTAACAGTCAAAATCTCTTGTAATAAATGAGCAGCTCCAAATGCTTCAAGAGCCCAAACCTCCATCTCTCCAAAACGCTGACCTCCAAATTGAGCCTTACCTCCAAGTGGTTGTTGCGTAATTAATGAGTATGGTCCTATAGAACGAGCATGCATTTTATCATCAACCATGTGGGCTAATTTCAACATATATATAACTCCAACTGTAGCAGTTTGATCAAAACGTTCTCCTGTTCCTCCATCATATAAATATGTTTTACCAGATTTCGGCACACCAGCTTTTGCAGTCCATTCATCAATTTCATAAGGTTTAGCACCATCAAAAATTGGTGTCGCAAATTTAACACCTAGTTTTTCTCCAGCCCAACCTAACACTGTTTCATAAACTTGACCTAAGTTCATACGAGATGGTACACCCAATGGATTTAAAACTATATCAACAGGAGTTCCATCTTCCAAGAACGGCATATCTTCAGCACGAACAATATTTGCAACAATTCCTTTATTACCATGACGTCCAGCCATTTTATCACCAACTTTCAACTTACGTTTTTTAGCGATATAAACTTTAGCCATTTTAATTATTCCTGCAGGAAGTTCATCACCTACTGAAATATGAAATTTCTTACGTTTAAAAGTACCTAATAAATCATTAGCTTTAATATTGAAATTGTGAATTACTCTTCCAATTAAAGTATTTAATTTATCATCAGATGTCCAATTAGTTGGGTTAACAATTGTAAAATCAATAGCAATTAAATTCTTTTGAGTGAATTTCGTTCCTTTTTTAATAATTTCTTCTCTAAAATTATTAAAAACACCATTTGCTTTTGTTTCACCAACAACATTTAACAATTTATCAATCAAACGATCTTTTAATAAAGAAAAATCTTTCTCATATTCAGAATCCAAACCTTCTAATAAAGGTTTATCTTGAGCCTTTGATTTTCGGTCTTTTACAGCACGAGAAAATAATTTTTTCTCAATCACAACACCTCTTAATGAAGGTCCAGCTTTTAAAGATGCATCTTTAACATCTCCAGCTTTATCACCAAAGATTGCACGAAGTAATTTTTCTTCAGGAGATGGATCAGTTTCACCTTTAGGAGTTATTTTACCAATAATAATATCTCCTTCTTTTATTTCAGCTCCAATACGAATAATACCATTTTCATCTAAATCTTTAGTAGCTTCTTCACTAACATTTGGTATGTCAGAAGTTAACTCCTCCATACCTCTCTTAGTATCACGAACATCTACAGTATACTCATCAATATGAATTGATGTAAAAATATCATCTCGTACAACTCTTTCAGAAATAACAATTGCATCCTCAAAATTATAACCTTTCCAAGGCATAAATGCTACTTTCAAGTTTTGACCTAACGCCAATTCTCCTTGTTGAGTAGCATATCCTTCACAAAGAACTTGTCCTTTTTCAACTCTATCACCTTTTTTAACAATTGGTTTCAAGTTCATACAAGTACTTTGATTCGTTTTAGCAAATTTAGTTAAAGTATAATGAGTTACTTCACTATCAAATGAAACTAATTTATCATCATTAGTCCAATCATATCGAATAACAATTTCGTTAGCATCTACATATTCAACAACACCATTATTCTCAGCATTAATCAAAACTCGAGAATCCCTAGCAACTAATCTTTCAATTCCTGTTCCAACAATTGGAGAACTTGGTTTCAATAAAGGTACAGCTTGACGTTGCATGTTTGATCCCATCAATGCACGATTTGCATCATCATGTTCTAAAAATGGTATTGAAGAAGCTGCTATAGAAGCGATTTGATTAGCCCCAACATCCATTAAAGTTAAACTTTTTGGTTGCACAACAGGGAAATCACCTTCAAAACGAGCTTTAACAAATTCAGTCAAGAAATTACCTTTTTCATCAACTTGAGCATTTGCTTGAGCAATCATTTTACCATCTTCTTCCTCAGCAGTCAAATAAATTGGTTGATTTTCTAAAACAACTTTACCACCAACAACGTCACGATAAGGAGTTTCAATAAATCCTAATTTATTAACTTTAGCAAAAACACATAAAGAAGAAATTAATCCAATATTTGGACCTTCAGGAGTTTCAATTGTACATAATCTACCATAATGAGTATAATGAACATCTCGAACCTCAAACCCTGCTCTTTCTCTAGATAAACCACCAGGTCCTAATGCCGAAAGACGACGCTTATGCGTTACTTCCGAAAGAGGATTGGTTTGATCCATAAATTGAGACAATTGATTTGTTCCAAAGAAAGAATTAATTACTGAAGACAACGTCTTAGCATTAATTAAATCAATAGGAGTAAAAACTTCATTATCACGTACATTCATACGCTCACGTATTGTTCTAGCCATTCTAGCTAAACCAACTCCAAATTGAGAATATAATTGTTCACCAACAGTTCTAACACGACGATTAGAAAGGTGGTCAATATCATCAACATCTGCTTTTGAATTAACTAATTCAATAAGATATTTAATAATTAATATAATATCATTTTTAGTTAAAACACGAGAATCTTCAGAAATATCAATTCCTAATTTTTTATTTAAACGGAATCTACCTACCTCACCTAAATCATAACGAGTATCTGAAAAGAATAATTTTTCGAATACATTTTTAGCCGTTTCATAATCTGGTGGTTCAGCATTACGTAATTGACGATAAATATGTTCAACAGCCTCCTTTTGAGAGTTAGATGTATCTTTTTGAAGTGTATTATATATAAGAGTAAAATCAGCACTATTTACATCTTCTTTGTGAAGAATAACAGTTTTAACACCTGAATCTACAATTAAATCAACATGTGAATCTTCAATAATAGTTTCACGATCTAAAAGAACCTCATTTCTCTCTATTGAAACAACTTCTCCAGTATCTTCATCTACAAAATCTTCGATCCAAGATTTTAAAACTCTTGCAGCTAATTTACGACCGACTAATTTTTTTAAATTAACTTTTGTAGCTTTAACTTCATCAGCTAAATCGAAAATTTCTAATATGTCTTTATCACTTTCATAACCAATAGCACGAAAAAGTGTTGTAACGGGTAATTTTTTCTTACGATCGATATAAGCATACATTACACTGTTAATATCAGTTGCAAATTCTATCCAAGAACCTTTGAAAGGTATTACTCTTGCAGAATACAACTTAGTCCCATTTGCATGACGACTTTGACCAAAGAAAACACCTGGTGATCTATGAAGTTGTGAAACAATAACACGTTGAGCTCCATTTACAACAAATGAACCCTTAGGTGTCATATATGGAATTGTTCCTAAATAAACATCTTGAACAATTGTTTCAAAATCTTCATGTTCAGGATCAGTACAATATAACTTTAATTTAGCCTTTAAAGGCACGCTATATGTTAAACCTCTATCGATACATTCCTCGATTGTATATCGTGGTGGATCAACGAAATAATCTAAAAACTCCAAAACAAACTGATTACGTGTATCAGTTATTGGGAAATTTTCAGAAAAAACTTTAAATAATCCCTCCGTATCTCTATTTTCCGGTGTTGTCTCCAACTGGAAAAATTCTTGAAAAGATTTAATTTGAATATCTAAAAAATCAGGATAATCAAATTGATTTTTGCTAGAAGCAAAATTAATTCTTGTCGAAATATTACTTGATGTTGCCAAGGCCTAAAGAATTTATTGATGAAAATGTATATCAATTAACTTACTTAATTCAAATAAACAGGAATAGGCACGAGCTTATAAAGCCGTGCCTTTCCAATTATGAAGAATAATAGTTATTTAATCTCTACTTCTGCACCTGCTTCTTCAAGAGCAGATTTAAGTGCAGCAGCTTCGTCTTTAGAAATCCCTTCTTTTAAAGCAGTAGGAGCTCCATCAACTAAATCTTTTGATTCTTTCAATCCATTACCAGTTAATTCTTTTACAAGTTTAACAACAGCAAGTTTGTTAGGACCACCAGCTTTCAATAT
>CANCQX010000113.1 GCA_947380375.1 Flavobacteriales bacterium | reverse complement strand
ACCATCATTGGATTCGGTGAAACAAATCGAATTCCACCAAAACCGATTCGATTAGAAAGATCTTGATTTTCAAACAACTTTATTAAATAATAACGAATGACATTAAAATCAATTCGTTCATTTGGAATGACATCATTTGATCTAACAAGTTGTTCTAATTTCCTATCAAAATTTGAGGGTTCATAATCAGAAACATTTAAAAAATCATTTACAACTTTCTTAATTGAAGATTGCCATTCTCCCAATGATCTAGCTTCTTTTCTTTCTTCTGAAAAAGAATATAAAGATTCAACAAACTGATTTAATTTAATTAATTCATACATGGATTGATCTTCAAATTCTGAAATAGGATAAAAATCTTCACCAATTCCAGTAATCTCTTCTTCTGTTTTTTCAATACAAGCACCTATAATTAATCGTTTTAACCCTTGCTTCCATGAAATGTATTGAGTTTCAAATTTTTCATCTCCATCATAGCCATGAAAAATAGAAGCATCATCGATTGCTTTTTTGATAATCGAAAGATCTTCACTGATTCCGAATTTTTCTCGTATGTATTTAAATTCTAACAACGAAAAAACTTGTTTTGAAGTAAATCCCTCTGAATCAAAATTATAAAGTGCTAGCAAAGCCTTATATGGAGAATCTTGAATTTTTGAACTGCTATCGTAAAAAGAATAATTGAGAGATACTTTCTCGTTTTTAAAAACTGCTTTTATCGCGGGTGCATATTTTTCAATATTTGGAACAATTACACAAATATCTCTTAATGCTAATTCTGTATTTCGATTAAATTCGCATACTAAATAGTGCCACAAAGCTTCAACTTCTCTATACTCTGTAAAACAATTAGCAATCGTAATTGAATTGTCATTTTTTTTATAATTGAAGCTTATATCTTGTTCAGGATTTTCAATTTCAGCCTTTAATCTTTCTAAAAGTGTATCTCTTATTACTGAAGAGTTATCTGCTAAAAAATCAGTAGTTATTTGGTTAATTAAAAGATTATTTTTTTCACTAAATCTACTATTGTTTTTTACAAACCTAGAAGCATTCGAATGATTCAAAAAGTGAACCCTAAAGATGGATACATTTGTATATTTTGCAATTGTTGAAAGAAACTGAATCAACTCTGAAGTATATTGCAAATCTCCATAAATGTGAATATTTGGAAATTTTGATTGAAGAAGTTTCTGATTTTCTTCATTTTTTAAAATTTCATCAATTGCTTTGTAAACGATCGATAATGAAGCAAACTTATTTTCAGTGAGAACTTGTAATTCTTTCCAAATATATTTTTGCCATTCAAAATGTAAACTTCCTTCCAAATCTGAATCAAAAGAATCAATTAAGGCTGTAGCAGTTTCTTGATATGATGAAAACAATTCTGTAACCTTTTCTGATAAAGTATATTGCATAAAAGAATCATCACCATAATAGGCTGAAATTTCAGTAAATTTTGACCGAAAAGTATCTGATCTCAATATACTAAAGATAAACCATTGAAGGTGATCTGAATGATATAGTTCTTTTTTTGAAGCGTTTCCATTAAGCGAAGTGTGAATCATATCAATCAATTCATGCTGCTTTTGAAAAACACAATTTCCTACAACTGGAATCTCTTTAACCAATTCTTCTATTAGCCAATCTTTCGTTGAAGAATGGCTAATACAAATAAAAGTAGGAGTGAAAAGTTCTTTTTCCTCCGCTAAAACTGTTGCTAATTTTTTTACTAATGTTGAATTATTAGTACCGATATATTGTTTTAATGCCATTCTAGTTATTATTTAGAATTCTATCTTTCAAACCTGAAACCCTATCCACTTGTTGATTAACTGCTTTATATAAAACTTCTTCTGATGTTTGAATAAATGCACAATCCTTAGCTCTTGTAATCCCAGTATAAACTAACTCCCTAGTCAACAATCTATTTTCCTTCTTTTTAGGAAGAATAACAAGTACTTCATTAAATTCTGATCCTTGGCTTTTATGAATGGTCATTGCAAAAACAGTCTCCCATAATTCAATAAAACCTGGTGTTACCTCAAAATAATCTTTATCTCCTTCAATTTCATTGTTTTGTTGTTTTGGGAAAAAAGCTTTCAATTTTTTTCCGGAAAAACGAATCAATCCAATATCGCCATTATAGAGGTTCATTTCAGGTTGGTTTTTTGTTACCATAATCAATTGATTATTGAAAATTTCAGTAGTTGGATTAAATTTATCTTTCTGTCCCTTGTACTCTTTTTTGAGCAATTCTTTTACATTTTCATTAATAGCATATACTCCTTGTTCAGAAGCTTTAACAGCACAAAGAATCCTACAATTATTAACCTTTTTCAAAGCCTGAGAAATATTTTCTTCCTCGATATAAGCTTTATATTTTAATATAAAATCATTTATAAAAGCCTTACTATAATCTGTATCTATTTTTAAATCATTCGTTGATTTATTCTCTATTATTTTTTGAAGTCCTTGTTTATCCCCTTCTATTATAGAAGAATTAAACCTACCTAACGTTGAATCTTGTTTAAATCGATGGGTTTTCTTCAAACGAACAAAATTGGATGATAGAAAGTTATAATTTGTATCAAGACACTTTTTTAAAGTCCTTTCATTTTGAATCAATTCATTTAAAAATCCTGTTAAGTTTTCTGAAAACTTATTTTCATTTAATTTTTGTGATAAACAAATATCACCAAATAAACTTCCTGCATCAACCGATGCTAACTGTTCTGAATCTCCTAATAAAATAATCTTACTACCTTCTTTTATTGCCTCTAATAACTTTGCAAACAAAGCGACACCTATCATTGAGGATTCATCAATTATCACAACATCATATGGCAATTTATTATCCTTATTGTATTTGAAAAATGGCGAATTTAATTGTGTTCCTAATAAACGATGAATAGTTGAAGGGGTAGCTTCTTTTACAACTGAGTCGATTTCTAATTCTTGAAATATTTTAGCTGATGCTGCCAAGGATTCTTTCATTCTCATTGCCGCTTTTCCTGTTGGCGCAGCTAGAGCAATAGTAAAATCATTACCTTTTACTTTATTTAAAATTGCTAAAATTTTGGCTACAGTTGTAGTTTTACCAGTTCCTGGTCCACCTGTAATAATTGTTAATGAATTTAAATAGCCTAAAATAGCTGCAATTGCTTGCCAATCAACTTTTTTATCCTCCGTATACCCAGACAAATCTATTTTTTTTGAAATAGCATTAAATACAAATTCTTTATGTTTTAAAAGGTCTAACTGTAAATCTTTTACTATTTTTTCATCTACTTTAGAGAACCTCTCCAATTGACTTAAAACTTGACTTTCATAAATAAAATAACGTTGTAAGTATAATTTGTTTTGAAATAAAACAAAAGGCTTCTTTTCTGAATTTTCGCCTTTATTTTCTAAGCTTATTTTACTTAAAATTTTAGAATTAGTGATTTCAAATTCTACAGATGGATATCCTCCTTGAATTAAATCATCTTGAATTGTATCGTCTAAAGGTATACAAATATGCCCATTTTCCATACGTTTAGATAAAACATACAAATAAGGCTCTAAAGCTTCATCCTTAAAATATTTTGCAAAATGGTGGTGATAACTATCCATGTTTTTTTTTATTTAGTAAAGAAACTTACTGTTTAATTATGCTTTTTAGCTTAAAATTTAGCGCAACTATTTTAAAAAAGTGTTTTAATTTAATAATTTAATTTCTATTCACAACCCTAAAATTATAAATTGAAACTTTATTTAATTATTATTTAAAGTCGTTGAGTGTTAAAATAATATCAGTAATTGAAAAAGTAGAAATGTGAGTTTTATTGATTTCATTTTGTAATTCCCAATTTACAATGCATTTTTAATTTGATTCGAAAAATTTATCATCTGAGTTATTATCAGGAATATGATTATTGGCTAGTCTATTTTTCATCATTTTTTTATTTTACTTGTTTTTTGTTGCTAAAAACTTCTCTCTTCTAGCTAAGGTTTTTTTTGCAAATTCTTTTGCTCTTTAGTTGTTTTAGTCGGTTGTACTAGTTCCCATAATTTTAAAATTTTATCGTCTTTAAAAACAATACGAAAATTGAGATGGAATATAACAATTGGATCGGATTAGATTCATTCTTGAATAATTTCTGTAATTCCTAATTTAAAATGTTTCAAAATACTTATGGCATATTCAATTGTCCAGTCATTTTCTCTAGCCCAACGTTCCGCAATAGGAGATTTTTCTATATTCGTTGTGTTGTTAAGTAATACTTGTAGTACTCTATTTTTTACTTTTTCTGATTTTTGGATAATTTCAGCAGCTTTTCTTCCCAAAACCCTAGCTGCCACAATGATTTTATCAAATTCGTCAGGAAAAGTATCAAAATAGAATTCAAATATTTCATCGCTATTAAAATCGAAATATTCTTTGATTATTAAGAGGATGTCTTTCAAGTCATTGTCTCGTTCTTCAGGTCTATCGTTCCAAGCAATTAGTTTTAGAATCACCATTCCGTGTAAGGGTGGTATTTGAGCAAACTTTTCTTCGATTGCAACAGGAACAGCATGTTGCATCACTTCTTTGAAACCTAAGACATGCAGGTCTGTATATCTTTCGTTGAAATTTGCGGTATCATTTTCTTCAATTTGACCGAAAGGCAATAAATCAATTGCTATATTATATTTAGGATGATATAATGTCCAGGGAGCTTTCACTTTGTTGAATCCAGCGACTTCAAGCTCAACAACTACGTATTCAAACTCAGCTAATGATCCAATCATAATAGCAAAATCAATGTCTTTTGTACCTCGAGAAGGTTTTATGCCTGCTTTAAGTAATTCTAAAGCCACAGCACTAACACCAACTAAATAATAAGGTATATTTAGTTTTAATAATGTTATATCAATGATATTGAAAACTTCATTAAAATAGGGTATTGCGAGTTCTTTATAAGTTTTGTTCAAGGTATCGCTCATATATCATTTTTGCTGTTTCACGATTTCTTTTGTCGTCAGTTGTTATTAAATCCGCATAAACTACTATTGGCGGTGCAGTATTACTCATATTATTAGTGATATTTCCTTCATTCCAAAATTTCTTATAAATCTCAATATTTCCATTAGGGTCTGGTACCAAATGGTAATTTTTCATTAGTTCGTTTCTAGTTTCTGTAGTATATATTGTTAATTTTTCAGGCCTTAAGTGATTTGTTATAATATCTGCAGCTGGTTCACCTCCCCAAACTGTTTTTTCCTCATTAAATTGAAAATTCTTCCAATTATAAAAATTCTTTTCATCAATAAATTTAAAATTCCCCATTTTTAAGGTTGGTTTTAAATTATATTCAAAAGCGTTTGTCCATTTTTCGAGTAATTCTTTTTTGTTTTTTAAAATAATTTCATTTTTATTTAACTGGAACACAAATCCCTCTTCTTTAAGACCTTTTATGATATTTGTTACATTTCCCACAGCTGTTTTCGCAATTTCAGCAATGTGTCTATAGGGTAAATGAATTAATTCTTGATTATTTAGAAACTCGAACACTACTTTTAATCCTGTTTTTGTATATGCTCTGTTTCGAAACTTCTCTTCTATTTCAATAGGTTTATTTGTATCTATCCAAACTAGACAATTTTCATTATTTAAATAAATATTTCCATTAGCTTCTAAGTACGCTATTTGATGTTGTTGTAATTGAATTTTTATTTTCGGGAAAATTCGTGCCGCAATAATGATATACGGTTTGTACTGATCATTATTTTTTATTAATGTTTCAATTGTCTGATTTCTAAGTTCTTTTTTAACTTCAGCATTTAAGAAAAACACTTTATTATTTATAGTTAAATTTAAACAACCATCCAATTCTTTTTGTCCATTAATATCCCAGTTTCCTTTTAAACCATGGATTGTTTCGATGTTTATTAATGCTTGGTTTATTATTTCTTCTTTCGTCATGTTCATTTATTTTAGAAGTACACGAATACGTGAACATTATTTTTATGTGAACAAATATATAAATTTATTTTAGGATTAATGATGAATCAAAACAAATATTCATTAATTAATATTAAGTAAAATTTTTATCCAAATGGACTTACATAATAATTAGTTTTATTGTAAGAAAAAAACAGAGATATTATTCTTCATCCATTTCATACAAATTTGGAGGTAGCAATTTATCCGAAATCTTTTTATCTGATTTAAGTCCTAAGTTTTTTAATTGTAAAGCTTGAGAAATGGCGCTCCCCTTTCCAGTACTTAATTGACCAAGTGCATCATCATACGATTTTTGTGTTGCACTAATTTGTTGGCCAATCTTTTCAAAATTGGATGTAAAACCGACAAATTTTTCGTATAAAGATTCACCACGTTTAACAATCTCCATTGCATTTTTATTTTGCCATTCTCGGCGCCATAAATCAGAGAATAATTTCAAACAAGCAATTAAGGTAGTTGGACTAACTAATAAAATTCGTTTAGCATAGGCATAGGTCCATAAATCTGCATCGCCTTGAACAGCTAGTAAATAAGCAGGTTCTATTGGGACAAACATCATCGTAAAATCTAATGACGCATCCATATCATCGTATTTTTTATTACTTAATTGATCAATATGAAGTTTTGTTGCATTAATATGCTCAGTTAACAATCTTTTTTGCTCATCAATCTCTTCAGAAGCACAATAATTATCATAGGCAATTAGCGAAACTTTTGAATCAATAATTATTACTCTATCATCCGGTAGATTAACCTTCACATCCAAACGTTGATTCCTACCTGATTCATCTTTGATTGAATTTTGAACGAAGTATTCTCTATCCTTTGTTAAACCAGACGATTCTAGAATCCTTTCTAAAATCATTTCTCCCCAACTTCCTCTTTTTTGCGATTTACCTTTTAAAGCAGATGCTAAATTATTTGCTTCTAAACTTACTTTAGTGGTTTGATCTATGAGTCCCTTTATTCTTTCTTCTAGAGAAGTTCGTTGCTTGGTATCTTCAGTATGGGTTGCTTCGACTTTTTCTTTGAATTTATTAATGTCATTTTTTAGCGGATTTAATAAAGTTTCAATGCTTATCTTATTGGTTTCGTTAAATTTTTCAGATTTTTCTTCAAATAATTTATTTGCAATTTTTTCAAATTGTAAATGAGCCGTTTTTTGAAGTTCTTCGAATTCTATTTTTTGCGTAGATAGTTTTTCAGCTAACGCATTATTATTTGCTTCTAATCTAACTATTGCGGTATTTAAAGTCGTGTTTTGATTTAACAACACTTCGTTTTGTTTTTGCAATTTTTCATTGTTTGTATTAAAAGTAGTTGCTTTTTCTTCAAAAACTTTCATTTGTACACTTATTGAATTGAATTTTTCAGACAAAGCATCATACTCTAGCTTTGATACATTTTTTGTCTTGAAAAATAAATATAGAATAATGTAAGCAAGCACACTACCAATTGTAATTCCTAATATTAAACTTGTTATTTCCATGTTCTATTTTTATGTAAATTATTAATTGTTTTATATTTTCTATCCTCGCAGTTGATTTATAAAGTATAATTATTGGCGCTTTCGTCATTGTAATCATAAAGTATTTCATTTATAATATTAAAAAAAATAATTTAATAATCTATATTCAATCATATATAGTCTAAATCAACGCTGTGAATATCTTCAACTGGAAAATTAAAATCCCTTACTAACCTTTCTCTCGATAAATCTTCACCTTTTGGATTGATAAACAACATCAGCAACTGATCAATAATTGCTAAATCCTCTCTTGTTTTTCTTATAATTTCATTGTTTATAATAATTGGTAATATATACAAGCCACTAGCCGCAATAACTCCACCAAATTGAACGTTTATTTGATGTAAATTATACCTCATTTGAAACAACTTTGAATAAATATAGTGTTCATTTACAGAAAGTTTATTATCTTCCTTTATAGTATCTAAAATAAATTGAAAATCTTTCGCTTTTTGTTTTCGCTTTGTTTTCAATATCAACTCTTCCAAAAAACTACAAATGGTATCTTTATTCATTTCTACCTTAACCGATTCGTTATCAATTCCCTGTAAATCAATATCTAAACAAGAACAAATAGTCATTAACATTTGATATCGTATCAATCGAGGAGGATTTTCTTCCCATTTTTCAGGGTCAAAAGGTTTGTTATTTGTTAATGATTTTAATTCAAAAAAGAGTTGCCAAAAGTTCGTATTCATAAAAAGTATACTTTTATTTAATTATTAAAAACCTAATTCTGAAAAAACAAAATAAGAGATAATATTCTCTGTAAATCTATCGAATTTAGGATGTAATTTTAGTTTAATTATATATTGATCTATCATTTCTTCAGCAGTATTCATATTGATAATACTTCCAATTAATCCATCTTCACCAAATATAAAGGTATCTTTTTCACCTGTTTCGTACCAATCAAAAATGATGGTTTTCACGAAAGTTAATTCTCCATTTTTCACTAAACACTTTGCAGAATGTATTTCCCCAATTTTAGCTATTTTATTGTTTCGTAGTAGACCATGATGACACGATTCAGCGTAAAGAGATATTATTGTATCGTTATTTTCCATTGGATTAAAATAATTTAAAGTTTAAATATTAATACAAATCGAGTCCTTATGCACATTGCTCTAGAATCAATAAATGGTATTCCATTGCATCTATATAAAGATTTGTAGGCAAGGATGCTAAAGTGTTAGCCAGGATTTGATTGGGTGATAAAGTAATCAAATTTAACTGAGTTTTAGATTGAGTAGTTGATTCCTTTTCTTTTTTTACTGCTTGTGATTTCTTGTTTGTCATTTATAAAATTTAGAATTGTTATTATTTAAATACGGTTTTAAAATCGATTTATAACATTGATAAAAATTTAGTAGTTGAATTAAGAAAAGAAATATTTTATAACATTAGGTGTTAAACAATTACCAAATAATCATAATTAAAAGAAATTAGCTTTATAGCCTTGTTTTAAGCAGCCAACCTATACTCTCCTTTTTTCAATTCTTGTTTTAATCTTGCTTTTGCACGCATCATAAAGCTTGGGATATTTTTTTCGGGAACATTTAAAGCTAAAGCAATTTCGCGTCCAGATTGATCTTTGTAATATTTTAGAGTTAATAATAATCGATCACGTTCTGAAAGTTTTTCAATCGCTCTTTCAACTAATTTTGCATTTTCATCTATCTCGAATAGAAAAATATCGAATGAAAAAATTGATAATGAATTATTTATATCAACTTTATTAAATGGATCATTTCCTTTTTTCGACATTAAATCCAAGCAGATATTTTTAGTAATGGTATAAAACCAAGCTTCTA
>CANCQX010000112.1 GCA_947380375.1 Flavobacteriales bacterium | reverse complement strand
TCATACCCTATAACTTCTGCAATTCTTTCCAAGTTTCTTCTAAATCTCATAGAGTCTTTCTGAATAGAAACACATCTGATTTCAGATAAAAAGTTTCCTAAAATTGAATTTGAATTTGATAGATTGTGAATCATAATTTTAAGTTTTTTATAAAGTTAGCAGAAAATATTAAATTCTTTATATTTTACGATTGTTTAACAAATGAAATATCGGATTAGTTCTAAAGTTGGAAATTGATAAATGTTTTTTAATTAATTTAATAGTTGAATAAAATTAATTTGATGAGTTGACTTTCAATAGGTCTTTCCAATGAATTAGCTGTAAATTTTTTCGTAATTGCGTTTCGCTTTTTCAGCGAAAAGGAGCGTGGAGGAAATTATTTACCTGCGATTTCACGTAAAGAAATGGAGTGAAAAATTCCTTGGAAAGATCTTGATTTTTGCATACTTTTTATCAAGAAAAAGTATGAGAATTATTAATTGAAATATGATTAATAACTTTAAAGAAATACTTGTTTAGATCTTATATTCTAAACTTATGAAGTTGAAACTAAATATTAATGAATTTAACTTCTAATAACTAAAATATTTTCCCAAGTCGAAATCCCCATTCAAAAATTAATAACCAACAATCTAATTATATTACCTTTGTACTATGTCTAAAGAATCGAAAGTAAATTATTCTATTTTTAAACGTCTTGTAAAGTTCGCAAAACCTTATAAAAGCTTTTTTTTTATAGCTTTACTTTGCGTTATCTTAATCGCTTTAAGTAGTGTGCTTCGACCTTTGTTAATTGCTGATATGGTGCAGGATTATATCGTTCAAAATCAAAATAGTAAAGCTTTGTTATTTTGGACTTTATTTATAATTGGAATGCTAGCTTTTGAGGCAGTTTTGCAGTTTACAAGTTCGTATTTTAGTAATCTATTAGCGCAGAATATAATTAGTGATATGCGAAAAAAATTATTTGCTCATATCACTTCTTTTCGAATGCGTTACTTTGATAAAACGCCTATTGGAGCTTTAGTTACTCGAGTTGTTTCTGATATGGAAGCTATTTCAGAAGTTTTTTCCACAGGATTGGTTGATATTTTAGGTGATGTTTTGACATTAGTAGCTGTTGTTTTTACAATGTTTTTTGTAAACTGGCATTTGACTTTATTAGTGTTAATTCCGATACCACTATTATTAATTGCTACTCGAATATTTGCTCGGTCAATGAATGATTCTTTTTTACAAGAGCGACTTCAAGTTACACGCTTGAATACTTTTGTGCAAGAACGAATTACAGGAATGTCTATTGTTCAATTGTTTAACCGTGAAAAAGAAGAATATGCTAGTTTTCAAGATATTAATAAAGCACACCGAAAAGCACACTTAAATGCAATTTGGGCATTTTCTATTTTCTTTCCTGTTGTTGAAATTTTAAGTTCGTTATCTATAGCTTTTTTAATTGTTTATATTGCTTTTCAAGTTGAGGGTGTTAATAGTGCTGATATGAAATCTCAATATTTAGAGGTTATCAAATTTACATTCTGGATAAGTATGTTATTTCGTCCTATTCGTCAATTGGCTGATAAATTTAATATTCTTCAAAGAGGTACCGTAAGGGCTGAAAGAGTTTTTGAAATATTGGATTTAGACGAACATATCCAATTGGATGGTCATTTAAACGAATGTGATTTTAATCAACCAATAAAATTTGAACACGTTTATTTTGCTTATCAAAACGAAGAATGGGTTTTAAAAGATATTAATTTGGTTATTCAACCTAGTACAACTGTTGCTTTTGTGGGTGCTACTGGTGCAGGTAAGTCTTCGATTGTAAATTTATTAGGTCGTTTTTATGAATTCAAGAAGGGGGATATTTTTATAGGCCAAACAAATTTGAGAGAGTTAGAACTTTCTTATTTGAGAAATAATATTGCAATTGTGCTTCAAGATGTATTTCTTTTTTCAGATACTATTCACAACAATATTACGCTTGGAAATGATTCTATATCTAGAGAACAGGTTATAATTGCTGCCAAAGCGATTGGAGCAAATACATTTATAGAGAAATTACCTGGTGGGTACGATTATAATGTCGGTGAAAGAGGAGGTGTTTTATCTGTTGGACAAAGACAATTACTTGCATTTATAAGGGCGTATGTTTATAATCCTACAATATTAATTTTAGATGAAGCAACTTCTAGTGTTGATTCTGAATCCGAAGAAATGATTCAAAAAGCAACTGAAGAATTAACAAAAGGAAGGACTTCAATCGTTATTGCTCATAGAATTTCGACAATTCAAAGTGCAGATCAAATAGTAGTTTTAGATAAAGGAGAAATTAAAGAGCAAGGTACTCATTTAGAATTGTTATCAATTGATGGTTTTTACAAACGATTATACGAAAAACAATTTTCAGAACAGGATTGATATGGAAAATTTAATAGGTTTAAAAATAGGAGGAGTTCCGGAGCATTTCAATTTACCTTGGAGACTTGCTATTGAAGAAGGAGCCTTCAGTAATATTGGTTTAAAGTTGCACTGGAGTGACATGGGCGGCGGAACAGGTCAAATGATTCGTGGTTTAGAAAATGGTGCAATAGATATCGCAATTTTATTAACTGAAGGAATTACCAAAGCTGTTCTTCAAGGTTTGGATGTTAAAATAATGCAAGTTTATGTCACAACACCTTTGCATTGGGGAATTCACGTTCCTTTTCATTCCGATATTCAATCAATGGAGGATTTAAAAGGTCAAACATTTGCTATTTCTCGTGAAGGATCTGGTTCCCATTTGATGTCTTATGTAAAGGCTGATCAAGAAGGCTGGGATACTAGTAAATTAAAATTTAACGTTATAGGAGATATTTACGGTGGACTTTGGGCATTAGAACATAACGAAGCACAAGCTTTTTTATGGGAAAAATATACAACCTTTCCTTATACTGAACAAAAAAAATGCCGATATATTGATGAAGTTGTTACGCCTTGGCCTTGTTTTGTAATTGCTGTTCGTACCGAAATATATGAGAAATATTTTAATAAACTTAAAGCAATGTGCGAAATTGTAAATATTAAGGCATTATCAGTTAAAAATGACGAGGATACAATTGAAGTAATGAGCTGGAGGTATAATTTACGTTCGGATCAAGTTGAGAAATGGTTATCAGAAACAGATTGGAATTATAAAGGGATTGAATATCCTTTGGCTTTTGAACAAACTATTCAATATTTATTAAAATTGAATTTAATAAGTCAAGAAGAATCAGAAGATTGGAGAACTAAATTATTTTAAATACATATGAAATAGCCATGATAAGAAACACAAACACTAATGAAGATCTAAAAGGCGTATTCCATATGACATTAAAAAAACAATAAAATACATATGAAAAAGACAGGGGTATTATTGATACAGTTAGGAACACCAAATAGTCCAAGTGTAAAAGATGTTCGCGTTTATTTAAGAGAGTTTTTAAATGATCCTCGTGTAATTGATCTTCCTTGGTTACCAAGAAAATTATTGGTAAATGGAATTATTGTCCCTTTTAGAGCTCCAAAATCTGCTAAAATTTATAAAGAACTTTGGAAATTTGGTGATGGAGTATCGCCTTTGATGACACATACGCAAAGTTTAAAGAAATTAGTTCAGGAGCGTTTTGATGCTGGAGAAGTAAAGTTTGAAATGGCTATGCGTTACCAAAATCCTTCTATGGATTCAGTACTTTCAAGAATGAAAGATGAGTTGTACGATCAAATTATTATTATTCCTTTGTTTCCTCAATATGCAAGTGCATCATCTGGTTCTGCTATTGAAAAAGCAATGAATATTATTAAAAAATGGTGGGTGATTCCTGAAATTAAAATTGTTACTCAATTTTATGATAATTCTTCTCTCATAGATGCAATTGTAGATAGAGCAAAACAGTTTGATTTTAAAGAGTACGATCATATTTTATTTTCATACCACGGTTTGCCTGTTCGTCAGGTTGATAAAGTATACGAAGGAGCTTCTAATTTGTGCGAAGATCATCCGTGTGAAACAGAAATCACCGAAACAAATAAATATTGTTATAAAGCGACATCTTATGCTACAACGCGTTTAATAGCTCAACGATTAGGATTAAAAGAATCAGATTATACCGTATGTTTTCAATCGCGATTAACTAAAAAATGGTTGGAGCCTTTCTCTGATAAAGTAGTAGAAGAGTGGGGTAAAAAAGGAGCGAAAAAATTATTGGTGTTTAGTCCTGCTTTTGTTGCCGATTGTTTGGAAACAATTATAGAAATAGGAGGGGAGTACCAAGAGATTTTCGAAGAACATGGAGGAGAAAAAATCCAATTAGTTCCAAGTACAAATGATCACCCCAAATTCGTAGATTGTATCGAAGAATTGGTGAGAGAGAGGTTGTAAAAATAGGATTTTAAATTTTGTAATAATCATCAACATAGAATAGGATTTAAATCCTATTCTATAATTCAATTCCAACACAAAAATTATCTTTTAATTTTATCATATTACTTAAATAATCATTTAACTAAACGTATTGAGAATAAAATTTACACAGTTTTTTTTAGGGGCATTTATTTTTTTAATGTTATTTTCTGCTATTTGTTTGTTGTTTTTTTCGAATTTGAAAAAAGTTACTTCACAAGCCTTATTAACATTCTTCAAGAATTACTCTAATTCAATTCATTTTACGCACGATTTTCAATCAAGAGGAGTAATAGTAGGACTGTTTTTTATTGTTATAGGATTTTTTTTAATTTCCTTTTTTAAAAAAATTGCCGTCTATCTTGTTGATATTCAATATTTATATTTAAGGTATTTTAATTTTTTTAAAATGCTAATCAATAGACAATTTTCTAAAAGACAACTTAAATACACTCTTTGTTTTTTCATTATTTTCATTTTTTCAATCTGTATTCGGCTTTTTTATTTGAATAGTCCTTTGAGCTATGATGAAGGATTTACCTATTATCATTATTCAAAACATCCATTTTTCATAATTATGACCTATTATGATTATCCAAATAATCATATATTTCATACTCTTTTGGTGAGGTGGTCAAACTTAATTTTCGGAAATAATATTTTTGCTTTACGACTGCCTGCTTTACTTTCAGGAATATTCCTTATTCCTTTGGTTTATCTATATGTTGGAAAGTTTTTTAATAAAAACTCAGGATTATTAGCTGCAATTTTAGTTTCGTTCTCTGCTATATTGATTAGTTATTCAGTAAATGCTAGAGGTTACTCAATACTCTTCTGTTTCTTTATTTCTTTGCTTGTTTTAATTGAATTACTTCGAAAAAATGAAAATAAATTCATTTGGTTTTTATTTGTTTTAATTCAAGTCATTGGAATGTATACAATTCCAACAATGATGTACACTTCGTTATTAGTTTACGTTTATTTTCTAATGTCTGAATATTATGGAGGAAAAAAAGAGTTCAGAGTAATTAATATGTATAAGATTTTTTTAAGTGGTTTGATCGTATTATTTATTACTTTGATAATATATTTGCCTGTATATCTTTTTATGGGATTAGATAATTTGATTAGAAGTGAATATGGATTCACTTCTAATTCGATGTTTACCAACCTAAATAAATTTGGTATTAATTTAATTGAATTCAGCAACTTTTGTTTAATAGGTATATCTTTTAGCATTAAATTACTTTTATTTATTGGGGTTATTATAAGTGGTTTAATAAACAAGAAATGTAAGTATTTACTTATAGCAATCTTAATTCTATTTCTATTTGTGTTTTTTTTTCAGGGAGTTTTTCCTTATTTTAGAGTCTTATTGTTTATTACTCCATTACTTGCTTGTATTTCTTCTATAGGAATAGTGATTGGGATTCAATATTTTACAAAATCAAAAAAATATTTAATAACATTAATCACTAGTTTTTCTATAATGACAATTTTGTTATTTCAAATAATTGAAATGGACAATCTAGAAAAAGTACCTCTACGTAATCCGAAGGTATTTTTCAATTATTTACAAAAAAAATTAAAAAATAATGATCGATTATTATTTTGTTATCCAATGGAAGCAAGTGTTTATGGTTACTTTTCTTTTTATCATTTATCTGAAGATTATTTTACTAACCTTATAGATAAATCCCAAAAGGTTTATATAATTACCTCAATTGTGAGGCACCAATCTGTCGATTTTGTTTTGGGTAAAAATGATATAAAACCAAAAGTATTTAGGAAGCAATATGCTTACCTAACCAAAAAAAGATTTAATCCTGATGCTATAATTTATGTATTTAAAAAGAAAAAAAATGTTTTTAGATAATAATTTAATTCTCTGAAATTGGAGGGTATATTTTATAAATATCTACTTAATAGATAGTTAATTACTTGATTGGCATTACAAACTCCCTAAAATTTGAACGATCAATCACTTTTTCTGTTGCATTATATGTAAGAGTAAAAGTTTTAGGTAACCTCACTTTTTTTGTATTTGACCATTTGAATTCATAACCTGAAATTACACCTTCTTTTTCTTCGACAAAATCTACTTCTTGTTGCTGTTTGGTTCTCCAAAAATAAAATTTCGTCACATCTTTAGAATATTTTAATAGCTTAATTCTTTCTGAAATTAAAAAATTCTCCCAAAGTGCCCCTTTGTCCAATCTTGATTCTATTGGTTTAAAATCTCCTAAAATCATATTACGAACTCCATTATCGTAAAAATAGATTTTTTTGTTCGTGCTTATTTCTTTTCGTTTGTTTCGACTGAACGTTCCGAGTTTGAAGATTACATATCCTTTTTCCAAAATATCGATGTATTTACTAACAGTATTTTTATCGATTCCGACTGTTAAAGCTAATTCATTGTAATTTACTTCAGATCCAACTTGTAAAGCGAGCGCAGTCAATAGTTTTTCGAGTACTTCCGGTTTTCTTATACCTGAAAATGCTAAAATATCTCTATATAAATAGCTGTTAACTAAAGTTTGTAGAATTTCAAATTCATCACCTTGGTTATTTAATACATCGGGATAAAAACCATAGATTAACCTAGTTTCGAGTTGTTGTTCTGCAATTAAATATCCTTGTTTGTCTTGAAATTCTGACCAAGAAATAGGAAACATTTCATATTCCCATTTCCTTCCTGTTAATGGTTCATTCAATTCATTTTTTAAGTCAAATGAGGATGAGCCACTTATAATAAGTTGAACTTCTTTAAATTGATCAGTTACAATTTTTAGGGTAATACCTATACCTTCGATTCGCTGGGCTTCATCGATAAAAATAATTTTATGTTTACCAATTATACTTTTTAATTCTTCTGTATTAGGTAAAGTGAGTAATTTTCGAACAGTAGGATCATCACCATCAAAAAATAAATAATCCTTTCCATCAATAATTTCTTTGATCAAGGTCGTTTTACCAACTTGACGTGGACCAATCAACAGAATAGCTTTGTTTTTCCAAAGTCTTTTAATGATAATATCCTTTAATATTCTAGAATACATATACTTTCTTTATTTCAAATATACTTAAAATAAATAGATTTTCACCGAAAGTTATGTTTTTTAGTGAATATATTCACCAATAGTTATGTTTTTAAGTGAATGTATTCACCAAAAGTTATGTTTTTAAGTGAACGTATTCACCGAAAGTTATGTTTTTAAGTGAATATATTCGCTGAAAGTTATGTTTTATATTTTAAGCTTCTAAATTTGCTTTAAGTCTAGACATATTACCCTCCATGTCATTCTTTAACATTTTACTTATAAACGGAACCATTACATTCATAGGAAATGGGGTGCGAGTATTAAAAGTAGTCGTTACTTTCGTTTGAGTATCAGAAATAGATTCCGTTGTTGTAATTGCTTGACTTATACCTTCAAATGGTTTTTTGAAACGTATTTCAACTTGGTAGGATTCATTTTCTTCTATAGAAGTAATTTCTTGTTCGCCTATTCCTACATTTTTCAGGTCACTTTCCCACTGAGAAATAAATCCAATTGTTCCATCTTGACCGATATAATTAAGTTTTACATTTGGATCAGACATTACCCATTTACTATAATTTTCTTGATTTTTGAGAATTTTCACATAGTTGAAAACATCATTTTTAGGTCGGTTAATAAGTATTGAAGTAGAAATTGAATATTTCTTTTTCATAAAAAGTGCAGCAATAAATACAAGTGCAATTAAAGCGCTAATAACAAGTAGAATAATTTGTAACATACTATTTCAATTTTAGTAACGAATATTTTAAAAGTGATTGTAAATATAATATTTTAATCAAAAAAAACGCTCTACAAAAATGAAGAGCGTTTTTTAAAAATATAAATAAGCTTTAATTAAGCCAATACTTCTTTTACTAAATCAGCAGCTTCTTGTAATAGAACTGCAGAGTGAACATTTAATCCTGAATCGTCGATTAATTTTTTAGCTTCAACAGCATTTGTTCCTTGTAAACGAACGATAATCGGAACTGGAATATTCCCCATATTTTTGTATGCGTCAACAACACCTTGAGCAACACGGTCACATCTTACGATACCACCAAAAATGTTAATCAAAATAGCTTTTACGTTTGTATCTTTTAAAATAATATGGAATGCTTTCTCAACACGTTCAGCATTTGCAGTTCCTCCTACGTCCAAGAAGTTAGCAGGATTTCCTCCTGATAATTTAATGATGTCCATAGTCGCCATTGCTAAACCAGCACCGTTAACCATACATCCAACGTTACCGTCTAATTTTACGAAATTTAATCCTGCAGCATCCGCTTCAACTTCTGTTGGATCTTCTTCTGAAGTATCACGCATCGCTAAATAATCAGGGTGACGGAACAATGAGTTACCATCCAATGTTACTTTTGCATCAACAGCAATGATTTTATCATCTGAAGTTTTGAAAACAGGGTTGATTTCGAACATTGAAGCATCGCATCCTTCGAAAGCAGCATATAAATTAGCAACGAATTGCGTCATTTCTTTGAATGCTTTTCCTGATAATCCTAAATTGAATGCAATTTTACGAGTTTGGAATGCTTGAATACCAACTCTTGGATCGATAACTTCTTTATAAATCAAATGTGGAGTATGTTCAGCAACGTGCTCAATATCCATTCCACCTTCTGTAGAATAAACGATAACATTACGTCCTAATTCACGATCCAATAGAACTGACATATAGAATTCAGAAATTTCTGATTCACCCGGGTAATAAACGTCTTGTGCAATTAACACTTTGTTTACTTTTTTACCAACTCCGTTTGTTTGAGCAGTTTCCAAATGACCACCAAGAATACCTTTTACAACGTCATCTAATTTGTCAATTCCTTTAGCAAGAACAACTCCGTGAGAACCAGTTTCAGCTACAACACCTTT
>CANCQX010000111.1 GCA_947380375.1 Flavobacteriales bacterium | reverse complement strand
TCAAGAAGTAAATGAAAACTTCAGAGGATTAGTCATCATTGTCTACACAGACGGAAGCTCCGAAAAAGTGATTCGATAAAACGTTAACTACAATTTTTAAAAAAGGTTTCTGAATTTATTTTTAGAAACCTTTTTTTGTGCCTCAACCTTTTATGCTGAGGCACTCGAAGCATCAACATCAACCTCAATCTCAACAAAAAAACACCAAAAAATTAGAATTTTAAACTATTTTTTTTAACTTAATGAACAAATAAGTGATTTTAATCAGGATTAATGTTTTTATTAAGTTGTTTAGGTGTTCATTATAAAAAGTAAGTTTATGAAATTAATAGTTTGTTTATCGATAGTTTTTGTTTCACTAATTGCATGTGAAAGTAAGAAGGATATAACCAATTTATCAAATTTTAAGATTGTAGAAAATAAATTTAAATTTCCAGATATTAACATTACTTCTTTTGAGAATAACCAACTTGCTAAAAAAAATATTAGGCAGTGCATCTACTATAAAATGGAGCATAATCCAGTTACTAATAAGTATAATTTTATAAAGTCATTAATTTCTAATTACGACAGTTTGGGAAATAAAACATCTGTTGAATATTTCAATAGTATAAATTCAATTTCCTTGGGAAATAATCAATCCAAAAAGATTGTTTTAAAAGATACTTCTTATTGGGAAGGAAATAAGCATGTTTTTAAAATTGTAACCGATTCAACTAGAGAATTTTATTGCTCAAAGTACAAAGTTGATAAGAATTTAGGTTATGAAATTTATGACTCTTCTTTTATAATTCATAGAAATAAAACCAAAAAATTCAATTGTATTAAATACGATTACAATAATAACCTCGTAATAGAAAATTCGAACGGTAAAATTCAAAGAAGAAAATACATTTATAAAAATAACAGAATTGTAAAGATTGAATATGCATCAGCAAATTCAAAACCGTTAAAACAGGAATTTTTCACCTATAATAAATCAGGTAAAATTATCGAACACCTAACTTTTTATAACAATGATAAAAAAAATAAAGAAGGCCTATTAAAGAAATTTCTTTATAGCAAAGATGGTTTATTAACCTTTACTGAATTTTATACAATCGAAAAGTCGAATATTAATAAATACATTGATAAAAAAGACATTTCCGTTTTAAAACCTTCCTTCTTTTTTAACGAAAAATACGAGTGGATAAAAGGTTGATTACTGTTAATTAATTCATAAGTGCTGATATTGAGTGTTTTGAAAAATACTCAACATCAGTCTCTTTTTAAATTTTACTCCCCTTTCAATCGAGGAAATTATCAACCTCAGTCTCAACCTAAATCTCAGTCTCAGTCTCAGCCTCAACCTCAACCTCAGTCTTAATCTAAATCACCACTCATCTTCAGTGCCGTCTTCTTTATTTGTATCCCTCATTAACTTTTTCCAGTCATAAGATCCGTCATCGGTATCTCGAAGAATATTTCTGTAATCATCTTTATCGATTTCTTGATGCTCGATCTCTTCCCCTGTATATACTTCTATTTCTGCTAATAAAGGTTTTTCTTCTTCACTACAGAATGAAATTGCACTTCCTTTATTGTTACCCCTGCCACAACGTCCGCATCTGTGAACATAGTTTTCTGGATTATCAGGTACATCATAATTGATAACGTATTCAACCGTTGGGATATCTATACCACGAGCAGAAACATCAGTAGTAATTAAAACTCTATTTTGTCCCGATCTAAAACGATCTAAAATAGCGAAACGATCTTTTTGTTCCACACCTCCGTGCAAAGCTTCTGTTTCAAGTCCAACACGCTTCATCGCTTCAACAACTCGCGCAGCTCTTACTTGTGTTCGAACGAAAACGATGAATTTACTCTCTTCGTATTCTTTTAGAATGTTCTCTAAGAAAAAACGTTTATCATCCATCGTAACAAATGTAACCGTATGATCAATGTTTCCTGCCACAGGATTGTGAGGAGCAATTTGAATTCGAATAGCATTTCTAACAACCGAATAGGCTACTTTTTTAATTTCAGGAGTTATTGTTGCGGAGAAAAATAAAGTTTGTCTTCTAGTTGGTATATGTTTTAAAACATCTTGAATATCTTTAAGAAATCCCATATCCAGCATTAAATCAGCTTCATCTAATACTAAATATTCCAATTTAGAGATGTCAATATGACCTTGAGAAATAAGGTCGAACATTCTTCCAGGAGTTGAGACTAAAACATCAATCCCATTGTTTAGGGTTCTGATTTGTTGTTCTTGTTCAACGCCTCCGAATAATCCAAAAGTTTTCACACTAGTATTTCGTCCAATATCTTGAAAAACCAATGAAATTTGTTTTGCTAATTCCCTTGTCGGAACCATAACTAAACATCTTACACCTTTATACGTTTTCTTTTTTTTCGTTTCTAAAACATGAAGTACAGGAATTGCAAAAGCACCTGTTTTACCAGTTCCCGTTTGAGCAATAGCTAAAACATCTTCTCCATCCAAAATAGGTTTAATAGCTTTGAATTGAATATCTGTAGGTCTGTTAAAACCCAAAACTTCCAATTGAGATTTAATTAAAGAAGATATGTTGTAATCGCTAAACTTCATATTATAAGTATTATTTTAACCACAGAGATTCACAAAGTATAACACAAAGTCTCGCGGAGTTTTATTTTTTCATAAAAAAACCGTTCTAATTTCGAGAACGGTTTTTAATATTGTGTTAAATGGGTAGTTGAGTAAATTTTCTTTTGCAATAAGCAAAAAGAAAATTGTATCGAAACTACGCCTCTTCAGCAACGAATTCTGGAACTAAAATACGTCCACAGTGCTCGCAAACAATAATTTTTCTTTTCAAAGTAATTTCTAATTGACGTTGTGGTGGAATTTTATTAAAACAACCTCCACAAGAGTCACGATTAATTGGAACAACAGCTAAACCATTTTTAGAATTGTTTCTTAATCTAGAATAAGCTGTGATTAAACGCGCGTCAATTTTTTTCATTGCAGCATCAGAAGCTTTTGTTAATTTATCCTCATCTTTTTGAGTTTCACCAACAATTTCCTCTAATTCTTTACGTTTTGTAGCTAAATCAGTTTTTCTGAATTCAAGTCTAGCTTTCGCTTCTTCTAAAGTTTCTTTTTTAGAAGTGATTTTAAACTTAACTTCTTTGCTTTTTTTATCGTGAAGTTTAATTTCTAACTCTTGAAATTCAATTTCTTTTGCTAAAGATTCAAACTCACGATTATTTCTAACTTTTTCTTGTTGCTCTTTGTATTTACTAATAGCCAACTCAGAATCTTTAACCGCATTTTTACGATCAGAAACTTCAGTTTCTAATTCTTTAACTTCATCTTGACTTTTAGCGATACGAAGAGATATACCTTCTAACTCATCTTCCAAATCTTGAACCTCCAATGGTAATTCTCCACGGACAGTTTTGATTTTATCAATTTCAGAATCAATCTTTTGTAGTTCGTATAAAGCGTCTAATTTTTCCGCTACTGATACTTCCTTTTTCGTCGCAGTTGTTGCCATGTGCTAAAAATAATTTATAGGATTTGTTTTTACCCCAGTTATATGAACGACAAAGATAGGAAATTTTTTCTTCAAAATATCAGCTAATAAATTTGTTGTGTATTGTTCGCTCTCAAAATGACCAATATCAGCTATAACTATTTGATTTTCAGAATCAAAAAACTCGTGATATTTATAATCAGCTGTAATAAAAATATCAGCTTTGATTTGTTTGGCATTTTTCAATAAAAAACTTCCTGAACCACCACAAAAAGCAACAGTTTTGATTGGTTTTTTTAACAAGTCAGTATGACGAATAACTCCACATTGAAACGTTTCTTTTACTTTTTTCAAGAACGAAAGCTCATCTATTTCGGAAGGTAGAAAACCAAACATTCCGCTTCCTTCAAATTGATTTTTATTTTTAAGTGAAATAATATCGTAAGCTACTTCTTCATATGGATGAGAAGTTTTCATTGCATTGAGGACAGCGTTTAAAGAATGAGTAGAAACTAATACTTCAATTTTACGTTCGTCCACTTTCGATATTTCACCTATTTTACCTTCGAAAGGATTTGCATTTTCTAGAGGTTTAAATGAGCCAATACCATTTTGTTCAAAGCTACAATCACTATAATTTCCGATATTCCCAGCACCTGCTTTAAACATTGCGTTAGTAACTATTTCAGCGTGATCCAAAGGAACAAAAACAGAAAGTTTGCATAATACATTTTCAGCAGGAGATAAAATTTGAAGATTTTCTAAACCCAATCTTTTTCCAATTTCATAATTGACACCAAATCTATAATTATCCAAATTTGTATGAATAGCATAAATAGCGATGTTGTTTTGAATGGCTTTTATAATAGTGCGTTCAATGTATGTTTTACCTGTTATTTTTTTTAAACCAGAAAAAACGATAGGGTGGTGCGCTATAATTAAATTACAACCTTTTTCGATCGCTTCATCAATAATAGCTTCAGTACTATCTAAACAAATCAAAGTAGAAGTAATTTCATTTTCTGAATTCCCTACAATTAATCCACAATTATCATACGAAGCCTGACTAGAAAGTGGAGCAAGAGATTCTAAATAAGCTATTATTTCCTTTATTTTCATTTTGTAATTTTTAATTATTCAGAAAGTTTATTTTTTAATTTTCCAACTTCCTCTTGTGCCTCCAATTCGTTCAATATATCCTTTTTCTTTTAAAATTTCGACATGTTTTAGTACTGCTGATTCATTGATATTCATTTTTTCTGCAATAGCTCGATAGCTGACTTTATTATCGGACTTAATAACCTGAAGAACAGTTGTTTGCCTATCGGTTAGTTTTTGGATTGCACCACCTATTGCACCACCTATTGCACCACCTATTGCACCACCTTTTTCAGTGTCGATTGCACCACCTATTGCACCACCTTTTTCATCGCTTGGTTTTGTACTTTTTCTTTGCTCATTTTCTGTTAATTTGCTAACTGAAAAAGAAGATGGGAAACTCATTCTGAGAAAATTCTGAGAAAATTTAAAACATTCTTTAGGATAACTTTCTAAAATACGAGGAACTCCTGACCCTAAATGCTCCACTAATTTCAAATCTTTATAAATACGCATTATCTCTTTATTCCTAGGAACTGAAAACCCTTCGAAAAATTCTTCCTGACTCAAAGCATCAGGTAACCCACCAGTAGATGTGATTTCAATTCGATCATCAAAAATTTCAAATTTTGGCGGAACCTCATACGTATAATCGTTATGTACAAAAGCATTTATAATAGCTTCTCGTAAAGCAACAGCATTCCATAATTGAGTAGCTTCTCGCTCTTTGGAAGTTATTTTTGTATGCGTTTTGTTTTCTAAATCAATTTTATCTAAAACTTGTTTGACAGCTTTTATTAAGGAGCAATACCCGTATTCGTTGCTTTCAATCAAATCTACCCGGGTAGTTCCTTTGTATTTAGCAACTTTAATTGATGTACTATTTTTATCCGACATAAGATAAGCAACATAGTTGTAGAAACCATCTTCATTTAATAATTCAAGGTTAGATGCAAACTTATCATTCAGTTGGATACTATTTTCTTGATAATAAATTCTTAATTGCTCAAAACTTAATTCCTGTTGATTAGATTTTATTTTACTTATTGAATTGCGTGTTCGCTTTGAAAATAATTCTTCGATCATTTTGGTTGTCATAGGTTCAGACGCCGTCCCTATTCGCAGGAAACATCCTTTTTCAGACATTCCATTCTTTTTTAAGTAGTATGGTTTTTCTGAACCACTTGCAACTATTCTTTTCAAAATATCTTTACCATCTCTTTTTTCGCTCATTACATCAAATAAGCCCATACAAGATGGAAGAATATTATTTTTTAAACGGTCTTTTATTTTTAGTTGATCACTATCTGCTTCTGAAACACCTAAACTATTTCCATTTTTATCAATGCCAATATACACTACACCGCCTTCGTGGTAATTCAAAAAAGCAACTATTTCTTTTTCTAGACCATCTGTAAGCTCTTGTTTGTATTCTATACGGTTTGTTTCCTGCATTTGAAATCCAAATTTTTAAAAGTATGTGTTATAGATTTTATTTTATCTCCTTTAATTTAACTAAAAAGCAATGCTAAAGATTCTAATGTAAGATATGATTTCTTTCATTTCCAACGCTTATTTATTTAACTAATCAAAAACAGTTGCTTGGGTAGCTTCGATAAAATATTTTCATTATTTTTACGTTATTAATTCTATCCTAAACAAATATCGTTAAAATATACAAACCGATTATGATTGATAAAGAAAAAACTAAAAAGAGTATTGTGCGTCGAATTTTAAAATGGTCAGGGATTTCCTTATTATTAATTTTAATAGCATTGATTATCATCCCAATTGTATTCAAAGATGACATTAAAGAATTAGTTATTAAAGAAGCAAATAAAACCTTATTAGCAGATGTTTCTTTGGGTGAATTTGACCTAACATTTATAAGTACTTTCCCTAATCTTTCGATTAAATTAACAGATGCAAAAATAACTGGAAGAGGAGATTTTAAAGGAGTTGATTTAGTAAATATAAAAGAATTTTATGCACACGTTGGTTTGTGGAGTGTTATTGGCGGAGACAAGATTGAAGTTGACGAAATTCATTTAAATGAACCATCTTTTGATGTGAGAATATTAAATAATGGTAAAGCAAATTACGATATAGTTAAGCCCGATTCGGTTAAAACACCTGAAGAAAAAAGTGAACCTTCCAATTTTAAATTATCATTAAAGGAATATTCTATAAACAATGCTAACATAAGATACGACGATCAAGTGGGGGATATGTTTACAGAATTAAAAAATATGACACACGTTGGGAAAGGTGATTTAACAGCAGATGTGATTGATTTTAAAACTACAACAACAATGGATGAAATGACTTTTGAGATGGAAGGAGTTTCCTATTTGAAAAAAGTTAAAACGGAGGTGATTGCCAATATTTTAATGGAATTTACTGAGAAAACATCTAAGTTTACTTTAAAAGAAAATGAGTTGGCTCTAAACGCATTGCATTTTTCATTTGATGGATTCTATGAAATGTTAGAAGGGTATGACAATATGGATCTTAAATTGAAAGCGGATAAAGCAACCTTTAAAGATTTTTTGTCATTAATTCCAACATTCTATCAGTCAGGATATGAAAGTATGATTGCAAATGGTGACTTAGCTTTTAATGGTGAAGTAAAAGGTAGAATGGATGATGTAAATATGCCTGGTTGGGACTTCGGACTAAGTGTTGCTAATGCAAAAATCAAATACCCAGATCTTCCTGGAGCGATTAATAATATCGCTATAAAAGCAGGTTCGAAATTTATTGGCGGTCCGGATATGGATAAAATGACATTAGATGTGCCGAAATTTCACGCTGAATTTGTTGGTAATACAATAGATTTAACTTTGAAAATGAGAAATCCAATGACTGATCCTTTAATAGATTCTAAAGTTAAAGCGAAGGTAAATTTAGCGACATTAGGTAAAGTTATTCCTTTAGGAGAGGGAGAATCTTACAATGGTAAATTGGATGCGAATGTAATTTTGAGCGGAAGATTGAGTGCATTAGAAACAGAAAATTACGAAGCCTTTAAAGCTGATGGAACATTGTTGATTAGCGATATGGTATACAAAGCAAAAGACTTACCTGGTGATGTAGCTATTAAAACAATGTTGTTGCGTTTTTCTCCACAAAATCTATCATTGGAAAGTTTGGATGCTAAAATGGGTAAATCAGATTTTCAAATGGCCGGAAAAATTGATAATTATTTAGGATATGTTTTTAGAGAAGAATTGTTGAAAGGTGAATTTAACTTTAAAAGTAATAACATCGATTTGGATGAACTTATGGGGCCTTCAGAAGTTCCGTCTGAAACACCTGCAAAAACAGAAACACCAACAGAAGCGACAACATCTGAGCCATTTTTAATTCCTAACAATATTGATTTTACATTGAATACCTCAATTACTAATCTTCGTTATAATAAAATGGATATTAAGAACATCAATGGTGGTGTTAAGTTGAAAGAAGAAGTAGCATCACTTGATAATTTAACGATGAATGCAATGGGTGGTTCTATTGGTTTAAAAGGAAATTACAATACAAAAGAGCATACCAAACCAACAATAGATTTTGGATATGATCTCAAAGGAATTGACATCAAAGAGTTGGTAGATAATTTCGTAACAATTGAAAAAATGGCTCCAATTGCTAAATGTGCAAAAGGTAAAATCAGTTCAAAATTTGATATGAAGTCTGTATTAACAGCAAGTATGGAGCCTGTTTATTCTACTTTAAACGGAGTTGGAGATTTCTTTACTAATTCTGTAGTTGTTTCGGGGTACAAACCTTTAGATAAAATTGCAGAAACTTTAAAAATGAACCATTTATCTACACAGACCGTAAAAGATTTAAAAGTTTTTTTCAAGTTTAAAGATGGTAAAATAACTTTGACCCCATTCGATGTTAAATTGGGTAAAATTGTAACAAATATTTCAGGATCAACAACATTTGAACAAGATATTGATTATTCTTTGAAGATGAATGTTCCAAAAGAAGAGATACCTGCAAGTATGATTAAGGTTGTAGAAGATCAAATTAAAAAAGTTAATAATTTAGTTCCGAAAATTAATTTGAATGTTATTCCTGATAATATTCCAGTTATGGTTAAAGTTACAGGAAAAGCGACAGATCCAAAAGTTTCAACAGATTTTGCTGATATATTGAAAAAAGCTTCAGGAAATTTAAAAGATAATTTAAAAAATACAGCAAAGGATTTAATTAACAAGGGAAAAGATTCTGTGAAAACAATCATTACAAATAAAGTAGTAGAAATCAGAGAAGATTTAAATGTTAAAAAACAACAATTAATCAATGATGCTCAACTACAAGCGGATAAATTAAAAGTAATTGCAAAGAAAGAAGCAGATTTAGTTCGTGTAGAAGGTGATAAACAAGCTAAAGCATTAATGGATGAAGCGGGAAGTAATCCTTTGAAGAAAAAGTTAGCTGAAGTTGCAGGTACAAAAGTGAAAAGTACAGCAAATGATAAAGCTCAAAAAATTGAAAATGAAGCAGATTCAAAAGCAGATGCGATAATGGCTACGGCAAGAGATAAAGCAAGTCAAATTAAATAAAACAACTATACAACCTAGTTTGGGAGTTTCCCAAATAATTAATAGCAATGTTTAAAATAAGAACATTTATTCCAGAACATATCAAAGCGATTCTCAAAAGAATGGGAATCGTTTTGGTTTTTATGTTTCTTTCTCGTTTAATTTTTTACTTCGCTAATAGTGATAGTTTTTCAAATATAGAATTCACGGATTTTTTTACTGGGGCTTGGTTTGATTGTATTACTATCTGTATTTATTTTATTCCGATTTACGGTTTGTTTTTATTGCCTTTTCCTATACGTGGATACCGTTGGCATCGTGTCTCATTTAAATTTCTTTTTCATTTCACAAGTGCAGTAATGTTATTTTTGAACTTGATTGATGTTGAATATTTTCAATTCACAAGTAAACGATCTACTGCAGATTTATTTGCAATTGTTTCGGCTGGAAATGATATGTC
>CANCQX010000110.1 GCA_947380375.1 Flavobacteriales bacterium | reverse complement strand
TTAAAATTTAAATAATCAAAGGATAATAATAACAACAAAATCGTAATAATAAAACGTAATAAAAATTCAAAGACAAATACGGAAAGAATATTCTTATAAATTGATCTTAAATATGTTTCAAAAACTATAAAAAACACATTAGCAATCCCAATTGGAATTATCCAGAAATAATACTCTACAAATAAAGCAGATTTTTTAGAATAATAATGAATTATTTGATCTTGTAATAAAAAGACTAAAAGAGTAAATACACCAATACCTCCCAAAACAAAAAAGATATTCAATAAAAAAAAACTTTGCTTTTGATTGGTATTGTGTTTAAAAAAAGGTAGAAATTTAGCAATTGAATTAATAGCTCCTAAATTTGATAATTGAGAAAATAAAAGTCCGACACTCAAAATCAAATTAATTAAACCAATTTGTTCTGTATTAAGAATCAATACAAAAAGAACCCCCTTATTTATATAACCTAGTACTAATCCTAAATAAGATATCACTATCGTACGAAATGCATCTTTTTGTATAAATCCCATTTATTTAAAAACTTTTTATCGATGTTTAATAAATACCCACTCCCTAAATTGAAAATCGGAGGCTGTTAATTTATTATTCTTTAAATCATCAAGGTCATGAATTGAAAAAAGAGCAACTATTGGATACTTCTTTTTTACTAAATTTTTACCTGATGTTTTGGGTTTTAATAACATGTACTCATTTTTATCATCGTTAACCATTTTTACAAAGTAAAAGGTTTCATCATTTTTTAAGAAAAACTTTTTCTCTATAAAAATAAGTTTATTTTGAACGATAAATGAATTTCGATTTGACAATGGATAAATACTACAAGTATCATTATAATATACATCGATAAATTCTTCATTAAAAGTCTCACCCTTAAATTTAAACTTATAAGCCGCTGACCTTCCATTGAAAGCATCGATTCTGTAAAAAGTAAATGGAAATTCTATTTTTAATTTATTCCATCTATTTTTAATTATTTTAATCTTATTTAATCTGTTTATTGAAATATAAACTACAAAACCAGAATACCAAATTGTATTAATTAAATTATCAATTGCAAATGAAAAATTCTTTTTCCAAGACATTAATAAAAATTGAATTATAATGAATATTACATAATATTTTATTAATTTATCTATATTTTTTTTGGAGCCTATTAGCCTTCCATAAGCGAAATCTTCAGAAAGATTTAATGAATTAGTCAACGTATTTGCAAATATTGACATCATTATTAAAAAAAATATAATTGTAAGTATAAATCCAAAAATATTCAAATTTTCATAATATTGCCAAAAATCATAAAAACCATGTAAAAAAGCAGCAAGTAGTATCAACAATGCTATTCTTAGAGGCTTTTTTTGCGAACTATGAAAACGGTAATCTATTATCCCATATGCAATTATAGAAGTACTGAACATCTCACTTATTGTTCTAAGAATTACTTTTTCATTAAAAACATAAAATTCATTATGATAAGAATATAAAAAGTTCTCAAATGCTGAAAAACCTAAAGCAGAAATTGTAAAATATACAAAAACATATATCGGTGTTTTTAAATGATTTTTAAAAAGTAAATACACAACCATTATCGGAATTAGCTTAATAAATTCTCCGATTAGACCAATTTTAAAAACACTTATAAATAGATGTTCTAAAATTTTGTTTTCAATATTGAAACCAAAATTACCCAACAAGTGATCTGAAATATACTTAAACAGAAAAAATGCACCAGCTCCCAAAGAGAACGTTAAATATGTCGAAGTAGTTTTGTCCTTATCTAATACATTTATGAGTTTAAAATAATGAACCCAAATCCATGATGAAAGTACAGCTATAAATAAGTAAATAGTTGTCATTTTTTTACTTTTTAATATATCAAAAATGCTTGATTTTGAAATTTACAACTCATTTTTCAGCCAATTAATTTAATAAAATGTTAATTATGACTAAAATAAGCAGGTATTAATTTTTTAATTTTTTCTAATGTTTCTATCATTGATAATTCACTTACCCCACCTGAAGCATTGGCATGTCCCCCACCACTAAAATGCTCTGAAGCTAATACATTAACTGGATTATCTTGACCTTTCGATCTAAATGAAATTTTAATTAGACCATCTTTTTCAGAAAAAAACATTGCAGCTTTTATTCCTTTGATTGATAGAGCGATATTTACTAATCCTTCCGTATCTCCTTTTTTGTAATCGAATTTTTTTAATTCTTTTTCGGTTAGTGAAATAAAAGCAACATTATACTCCTTAATCAATTCTAATTTTTGACTAAGTGCATATCCTTGAAGACGCAAACGTTCCAAAGTATTATTATCATTTAGTGTTTCATGAACAATGTAATGTTTCACACCTGACGACAATAATTTAGCTAACAATTCATGTGTACGTGGCTGAACAGAAGGAAAACGAAAAGATCCTGTATCTGTCAAGATCCCTAGGTATAATGGAGTTCCTATTTTCTCATCTAACAACTCTTCATTTCCAGATTGAATAATCGTTTCAATAATTAACTGTGAAGTTGAGCAAACACCTGTTTCCGAAAGAGTTATAAATGCAAAATCTTGTGGATTTAAGTGATGATCAATCATTATTTTTTTAGCTAATGATTTCTCAAGTAACTCTTGCATTCCTTCACCTACCCTATCAGTTCCATTGTAATCTAGACAAAATATGAGGTCAGATTCATTGAATAATTTTTCTATTTCCAAATTGTCATTTGACATCGTCAAAATAGTTTCTACACCGTCCAACCACATTAAATAATCTGGAGCAGGATCTGGATGACAAATAACAACATTTTTACCTATTTTTTTAATAAAATGATACAATCCCAACGAGCTTCCAATTGAATCACCATCGGGCGATTTATGAGCTGTAATGATAATTTTTGAAGCTGTTTTAATTTCGTTTACAATTGAGATGTATTTATCCATTATTTTTATTTTATTAATTTTTTTATCGGAAATGATTAACTAGGAATAAAATCAAAAAAATTAATTATTCATTTCTAATAATAATTCCATCTCTTTTTCAATTCTATTTTTTAAATTAACTGAAACTTGAACTAAGGGTAAACGCATGTGTGAATTTAAAACACCTCTTTTAGCTAATGCTACTTTTACACCTCCTGGATTTCCTTCTTCAAAAAACATTTTTGTAATTGGAAGTAATTCATAATGTTCTTTTCTTGCTTTTAATAAGTTTTCCTCAATCGAAGCATTTACCATAGAGGAGAATTTTTCAGGAAGAGCATTTGCTACTACAGAAATTACACCATCAGCACCTGCGGCAATTAAAGGCATTGTCAAAGCATCATCTCCAGACAAAATCCCAAAACCTTCTGGTTTTAAACGGATTAATTCCATTATTTGCTCCATATTACCGGAAGCTTCCTTCATAGCGACGATATTCTCGATTTTAGCTAATTCAATAGTTGTTTCAGCTAACATATTTGAACTAGTTCTTCCAGGCACATTGTACATAATGATAGGTAATTTTGTACAAGAAGATATGTATTTATAATGCTCTATAATACCTAGTTGAGTTGGTTTATTGTAATAAGGTGATACCGAAAGAATACCATCTACTCCTTCAGGAATAGATTTAAAACTTTCACCAACTTGTTTTGTATTATTTCCACCAACACCGTATACAATTTTAAGTTGATTATTATTTTCTTCAATAACCGTTTTTAAAACTTCCAACTTTTCAACATCAGAGAGAGTTGGAGACTCGCCCGTAGTTCCCTGAACAACTAAAAAATCTACCCCTCCATCGATTTGAAGTCTAACCAATTTTCTCAAAGCAACAAAATCAATTGAATCATCAGAATTAAATGGTGTAACTAAGGCTACTCCTGAACCTTTAAAAATATTATTCATATTTTAAATTATTTATTCATCATTTTGAATGTGAAAATAACACTAATATTTATTGCAACAATCGAACTTAACAAATTCATTTTAAACACTAAATGTTCACTATTTTAAAATTAGAAGAATCATCAATAATAATAAAATATAAACAACTAATTATGAGAGATATATGAGAATACCTATTTTAGCATATCGATAAAATCATCTTCTGAAATTATTTGAACGCCTAAATCTGAAGCTTTTTTTAATTTAGCCGGACCCATATTTTCTCCTGCTAAAACATAGTTTGTTTTTGAAGAAATCGAAGATGCATTTTTACCACCATTTGTTTCAATTGCTTCTTTTAATTCATCTCTCGAAAACGTTTTAAATACTCCTGAAACGACAAAAATTAAACCTTTTAATCGATCAGTTGTGCCTTCTTTTTCTTTTAAACTAAATTGAATACCCGCATTTTTCAATTTGTGAATTATTTCACTATTTTTTTCATTCAAGAAAAACTGTTGGACTGAAATAGCAATTTTTTCTCCAATTTCATCAACATTAACCAATTCATCAAAGGTTGCTTTCTGAATGTTATCAATAGATTTAAATCCTTTTGCTAATTTTTTCGCAACAGTTTCTCCTACATAACGAATACCAAGAGCAAAAAGAACTCTCTCAAATGGAATATTTTTAGAAGCTTCTAAACCTTTTATTAAATTGTCAGCAGATTTATCAGCCATTCTTTCTAAGTTAACCACTTGGTCAAAGGTTAAACTATATAAATCTGCGTACGAATTAATTAACCTTTTTTCAACAAGAACATCAACAGTTTCAGCTCCTAAACCATCTATATTCATTGCTTTTCTTCCTATAAAATGCTCTATTCTACCTTTGATTTGAGGTGGACAAAGTAATTCATTTGGGCAATAATGATGCACCTCTCCTTCTATCCTTTTTAGAGGCGTATAACATTCAGGACATTTATCAATAAATTCAATTTTTAAATTCGATTGATCACTTTTATCTTTATTGACACCCACTATTTTAGGAATAATTTCTCCTCCTTTTTCGACTTGAACAATATCGTTGATATGAAGATTTAATTTTTGAATTTGATCAGAGTTATACAAAGAAGCTCTTTTGACAGTTGTTCCTCCTAATTGAACAGGTTTTAAATTTGCGACTGGTGTAATTGCTCCTGTCCTTCCAACTTGATAAGAAACCGATTCTAAAACAGTTTCAACACGTTCTGTTTTAAACTTATACGCAATAGCCCAACGAGGAGATTTTGCTGTAAAGCCAAGCTCTTGTTGTTGTAAATAATCATTAACTTTTATAACAATTCCATCAATTTCAAATGGTAATTTTGACCGATTCTTATCCCAATAATGAATAAAATCCATTATTCCATTTATAGAATCTGTCTTTATCATTAAATTATTTTTAGGGTCAGGTATTTTGAATCCCCATTCCTGAGCTTTTAATACACTTTCATAATGACCTTCTAATGGTAAATCATACCCATATAATCCATATAAATAAGAATCTAAACCTCTTTCAGATACAATTTTTGAATCTTGTAATTTTAAAGTTCCAGAAGCTGTATTTCTGGGGTTTGCAAATTCCTCTTCACCGATATCAATCCGTTGCTCATTTAATTCGTGGAATTTTTTTAGTGGAAAAAATAGTTCACCTCTAATTTCAAAATCAGATGGAAAATCACCTTTTAACTGCAAAGGAACAGTTCGTATAGTTCGCACATTAGCAGTCACATTCTCCCCTTTTGTTCCGTCTCCTCGAGTTACAGCTTGTTTTAATATACCATTTTCATATTGAATACCTATTGCAACGCCATCGTATTTTAATTCACAAACATATTCTAATTTCCCTTCAGAATTTTTCTTAAGTCTATTTTCCCATTCAATAATTTCATCTTCTGAATAAGTATTTGAAAGAGATAACATTGGAAAACGATGAACAACAGCATCTAATTTTTTAGTTATTCCACCACCGATTCTTTTAGTCGGACTATAATCATAAGCAAATTCAGGAAATTGAGTTTCTAATTTTTGTAATTCAACCAAAAGCAAGTCAAAATCATAATCTGAAATTTCAGATTTACTTTCCATATAGTATAAATCATTGTATCTATTTATTTCGAATATCAATCGATCTATTTCTGCTTTTGCTGAATCTTTATTCATAAAAAATTATTTTTTTTGAGCTTTTACCATTCTGTTTTTTCCTTGTAAATCAGTTCTTATTTCAATTTCTAAAAACCCCAATTCTTCTAACAAAATAACTACTTCATTTGATAAATTTTCATGTATTTCAAAAAAGAGTAATCCGTTAGATTTTAAAAATCGTTTTGCCATTTTAGAAATTACTTTATAAAAAAGCAAAGCATTATTATTAGGAACAAAAAGTGCTAAATGAGGCTCAAATTGTAAAACATTTTCAGACATATCCTTTTTTTCTAATTCAGGAATATAAGGAGGATTAGAGACCCAACAATCAAATGAATTCTCTACTAGAGTAGGATTATTTAAATATTCTGATTCATTAGTTGCATCAAATTTCTGAAGTTCAATTTCTAAATTGGTTAACAGGGAATTCTCTTTTGCTAAACTTAAAGCATCAGCTGAAATATCTATAGCTAAAACACTGCTATTTAGGTAAATTGACTTTAAAGATAAAGCAATACAACCGCTTCCTGTACAAATATCAGCAATTGAATAAATTGGGGTATTATTGTAAGACTCTTTAATCCATTCAATCAACTCTTCTGTTTCTGGCCGAGGAATCAAAGCTCTAGAATCACTCTTTAATTCTAAACCATAAAAATGTGCATTTCCGATAATATATTGAAATGGTTCTTGATTCAATAATCTTTTTACGATTGAACGAAAATATAATAAATCAGATTCAGAAAGTAGCTTGTCATCTATTCCAATTAAATCACCTCGAGACAAAGAAAGTCGTAAACAAATAACTTCATTTCCTATCAGTTTTATCTCACTTTCAGAAAACATTCCAGATAATTTATCTTTAAAATATTTTTTAATAGATTTAATGGAATTTGTTTGAACGAACATGAAATAAATTTAATTAGAAAGAAAACTATTGTTGAATTGACTCTTCCTTACCAGAAAAATAGTGAGTAAAGCCAAAACCAAAAATTAAATACTGAGTTAGTTTTGAGAATTGAGAAGGATCATATCCTGCATTTGTTTTAATACCAAGTCGTTGCGGAGAGAAACCATACCCTTGAAAAGCATAACCTAAAGTAAATCGATAAGATGAAAATTCATCAACACTTAAAATCAAACCCAATGTAGGTGTAATAGAAATAGAATTTACTTTTAATGCTTTCCCGTACAAAGAGTCATTGTAATTCGTATTAAAATAAGTTTGAGAATAACCTACCTTCACCCCTAGATCGGTTGCAAATTGTTCAGTATGAAATTTTTCGTGACTTAATTTTAAAAACACACCACCACTTTGTAAACCACCACTTGCAGGTTCAGAAGTAGGGACTTTAAATTTATCTATTTGTAAATAAGTGTAATTTATACCAGCACCAAAAGCAATTGAATTCTTTAATCTAAATTGATAATAAGGCGAAACAGAAACAATACTTTTCATCATACCTTTAAAAACACTATTAGCCATAGGAACAGGCATTCCTAATTCAATTGTAAAAGTATGTCTAGGTTCAATTTGTCCAAACGCGGTATTAAAAACACTTAGAAATAAAACTATTTTTAAAAAAAATTTCATACTATTTATGAATAATAAATGATTAAAAAAAACAAGTTACCTTTTAATTAATTTCGCGAAATCTTTTGCGAAATAAGTCAATATTCCGTCGGCTCCAGCTCTTTTTATACTTAAAAGCATTTCAGACATTGTAGCTTCATAATTTAACCACCCATTTTGAGACGCTGCATAAACCATAGCACATTCTCCACTTACATTATAAGCAGTTATAGGTATATTAAAATTTTCCTTTAACATATGAATTATATCAAGGTAACATAAAGCAGGTTTAACCATTAAAAAATCTGCACCTTCATTAAAATCCAACTCTGCTTCTAATAAAGCTTCACGTTTATTAGCCGGGTTCATTTGATACGTTTTTTTATCACCAGCTTTAGGTGCAGAATTTAAAGCATCTCTAAAAGGACCGTAAAAAGCACTTGCATATTTTGCTGTATAAGACATTATACTTACATCTTTATACCCATTTAAATCTAATTCATTTCTAATAAATCCAACTCTACCATCCATCATATCAGAAGGCCCGATAATATCAACACCTGCCTGAGCTTGAGCAATAGCCATCTTAGCTAAAATAGGCAACGTTTCATCGTTTAGGATTTCACCATTTCTAACCAAGCCATCATGACCATCTGAAGAATACGGATCCATCGCCACATCGCTCATAATTACAATATCAGGAAAAGTCTCTTTCAATTTTCGAATTGCATGCAAATAAAAATTATCTTCAGCATAACTATAAGTTGCAGTTACATCTTTTAGATGCTCTGAAACCGCTGGAAAAACATCAAACGTATTAACACCTAAATTCATACATTCTTCAATTTCAGGAAGTAACAGATCTAAAGACCATCTGTAATTATTAGGTAATGATTTTATTTCGGTTTTAATCCCTACTCCATCTTCGAGAAAAATAGGATAGATTAAATTTTCAGAGCCTAATTTTGTCTCTTCTACCATTGCTCTAATTGCATTACTTTTTCTATTTCTTCGAGGACGAATATTCATTTGTTAACATTTTAGACAAAGTTAAAACAATTGTTAAAAAAATACACTCAAATTTAGCCTCAATTTTTTTTAATGATAAATATCTTTTGAACCAAAAAAATACTTATTTTTATCATGTTTATAAAGTTAATTGTATTTATAATTATGAAGTTCAACATTAAAAAAATAACACCATTTATTTTTAGTGGTGTATTATTAGTTTCTTGCGGAAGTAATGAAAATTCTGATAAACAAGAGATAGATAAAAATTTATTAGACCCAACAAATTCATTAAAAACAGATTTTGATGGTAAAATATTTAGTATACCATCACCAATTCAAATGGCGCTTTTACTGAAAGAAACGAATGCACCTTTTAATCAAGAATTACTTAGTAACAGTGAAAATTTAAGCAAGTTTTCAACTGAATATAAACAAGCATTAAATCTTGGTATAACTGGAGCTGATTTAGGTTATGCTAGTATCAATAATCAAAATAGTGCAACTTTTAATTATATATCAAAACTAGAATACCTAATCAATAAATTAGGATTAGATGGTATGTTTGACAAGTCGTTAACTACTCGATTTGAAAAAAATAAAACAAACACAGATTCAGTTTTAGTAATTGTATCTGAAGCTTTTCGAAATGGTGATAATTATTTAAAAAAGAAAAAGAGAAAACACACTTCTTCACTAATTTTAACTGGAGGTTGGATTGAGTCAATTTATTTCGCTTGTGAAATAAATAAAATTTCTAAAAACAATAAAGTAACGGAAAGAATAGCCGAACAACAACAAACATTAACTACAGTAATAGAAATATTAAATGAGTACAATGCTGAAAATGAAAATGATGAATTAATAAAAGATCTTAATGATTTAAAACTATCTTTTGATCAAATTAAAATTGATTACAATTTTGTAACTCCAAAAACAGATCAAAAAAATAAAATTACAACGATTCAGCATACAACAACTGTAAAAGTTGATGATAAAATTTTAAAGGAAATTACAGAAAAAATTATTTCAATTCGTGAAAAAATAATTAACTAAAAACATTATGAATAAAATTTTCAATACAATTATACTGGTTACTTTATTGTCATTCCATTCTTTATCTCAAGATTGTGAGGCTATAGTGAAGGCATGTAAAACAAATTTAAATGCAAACAATGGTACTTTTCTATCAGACGGGCAAATTTATACTGCTTTTTTAGATCGAGAAAAGGCAGAATTTAAAACAACATTTTTTGGAGGTTCAACTTACCGAATTTCTGCAAGTG
>CANCQX010000109.1 GCA_947380375.1 Flavobacteriales bacterium | reverse complement strand
TGTTCAATGCTTCGAATAAGTCGTAATCCAACCCCTGCTTTTTCAGCGAGTTCTTTCTGTGTTAAATGGACACTTTTTCTTTTTTCTTTTACAAATAGACGTAATTCAAACATAATTTCAGAATATTTTCAATTAAAATTATACCTATAGAGGTATAAAAGTAATGAAATATTTGATATTATACCCTTTTTGATATAAAATAGATGTTTTGATAGAAATTATATCGATTTGGGTATAATTTACTGTTTGAATTACTTCTTCAATTTATTTAACTCAGAGTAGAGTTTTTCAATTTCGAGTTGTTGTTGCTTCAATTGAGTTAAGATTTCAGTTAATTGAGAATTAGCTGAATTTTCGATGTAAGCACTTTTAGAGTCTTGAATAAAGCCGTAAGGTTGTTCCTCTTCTAATTTTAAAAAATATTGAATTGTTACACCTAAAATTTCAGAAATTGCATATAAACGAACGACAGTAAGTTCTGTCACTCCTCTTTCAATATTAGAATACGAAGCCACTGTTATCCCTAATTCATCAGCCATATTTTGCTGACTCAAACTTCTCATAAGTCGAGTCATACGAATACGTTCTGCTAATTTCTCTTTCATAAATCTAAAATTAGTTCTATCAATTTAGATTTAATTTTAATTTTACGTTATTAATTTTAGTTTAACTAAATTATTTATATATTTGCTATATTGTTAGATAATCTTACTGCCATTTTTAAAAAATAAGTGACCATACTAGAATTATTCCTGACTAAAAAACAATCAAAAAGGCTGTTTTGTTCCAACTTGAATTGAGCAAAGGTGTTTCTGAAAAACCATATGAGTAGGGTGGAAATTTATTTTAAAAAGTGCAGAGTCAGCACTTAAAAAACTGATAATTTATTATGAGAAAAACAATTATGATGTTAGGCACTTTAGGTGTTTTAATTCTTTCATGTAAAAAAGAAGTTACTGGTCCACAAGGAATACAAGGAATACAAGGAGTACAAGGAGTAGCGGGTGCAACTGGATCAACAGGTGCAACTGGAGCAAAAGGAAATGCAAATGTTATTAATAAAACTATTACCGTTTCTCCTACTGATTGGGAGTGGAATTCTGATTATAATCAATGGTATTATAACTATACGACAGATCTTGATTATCAATCAGGTGTAATTTGTTATGTATTATCGGGTAATGGACGAGAAGCTATGCCTTATTACAGTCAAATCAATGGAACAATTACAAGTTTTGCAAATAGACTACTTACTTCTGGATATTTAAAGTTTGAATATTATAACAAAAGTTCAACTTTAGCACGCCCATCATCTGATACTTACTTTTACATTGTTTCAATTCCTCCAGGAATGGTTATTAAACCAAATGTAGATATGAAAAATTACGAAGAGGTTTTAAAAGCACTTGATTTTTAATTTTTTTATAGAAGAAACTTTCAATAAATAATTATTAAAGTTTATGAAAATTAAATTATTGTTAATTACCATTTTAAATAGTGCTGTTTTTATTCTGTTTGCTCAAAATAACACTGTATCAACAGGAGGAAATGGCACAGGAAGTGGTGGGTCAATTGAGTATTCAGTTGGACAAGTGGATTATATTACGTCATCGACAAATACTGAAATAATATCCCAAGGAGTACAACAATCGTTTGAAATCTATATTACTGCTGATTTGAAAAATAATGAGTCTGTGACATTTTGTGAAGTTTATCCTAATCCATCCAAAGATTTTTTAATTGTTAAGCTAACCAATTCAATTTCAGAAGAAAATATGTTTTTGATGTACGATGAAAACGGAAAACTTGTTAAAAGTCAGGTTCTCATGGAAGATAAGAGTTTCGTTGAAATTAGAGATGTGGAAAAAGGAATTTATTTTATCGAAATCTCAGATAAAACTAAAAACACAATGAATTATAAAATCGTAAAAAACTAAAAAAATGAAAAATATTACCTTATTTATCTCAGTATTTATAACATTAACAAGTTTGTTTTCACAGGCTCCTCAGAAAATGAGTTATCAAGCTGTTATTCGAACTAATAGTAACACACTATTAGTTAATAAATTGGTAGGTATGAAAATTAGTGTGCTTAAAAGTAGTTCAAATGGAACTTCAGTTTATATTGAAACACAAACTCCTACAACCAATTCAAATGGTCTGGTAACAATTGAAATTGGAACAGGAACAGTTGTTTCAGGTAATTTTTCAAATATTAATTGGGCTGATGCATCTTATTTCTTAAAAACTGAAACCGACCCAACAGGTGGTTCTTCATATAGTATCAATGCAACATCAGAATTGTTGAGTGTACCTTACGCATTATATGCTGGAAATGTTGTCGATTACACAGGAGGAACAGGTATTTCTGTAAATGGAAATTCAATCTCAAACACAGCTCCTAATCTTACGGTTTCGATTACAGGTCAAAATGGAACTTCAGTAACAGGGGCTTATCCAGATTTTACAGTTTCATCACCTGTATATATAGGTAGTACCGGTATTTCAATAGCTAGTAATACAATCTCAAACACAGCTCCTGATCGTACGGTTTCAATTATAGGTCAAAATGGAACTTCAGTAACAGGAGCATATCCAAATTTCACTGTTTCATCTGCCGTTTTACCTAAAATTGTTTCTGGTTCAACGGGAGGAGGAATGGCTCCACTAATAAATTCAGGTTCAGGATTTTCTTTTGCTTCAGTTGGTACAGGTAGATACAATATCACCTTTGACATTCCATTTTCATCCATACCAACAATTATTGGTAGTGTTAATAATTCAAATAATAGTCAAATTTCACTTGAAGAACAAATTAAAATTTCAGACATAACTACAACAGGTTTTTCAGTCATCACATTAAAAGGGTCAGGCACTTCACTTTTAACTTTAACTAATAATATTCCTTTTTCATTTATAGCAATAGGTCAGTGATATAATATTAAGTTTCTTTCTTTATTTAGATAGAGAGGTGGGAACAAAAGGTAAATAAATTATACTTTTTAATTTGTTAAAATTAATTCAATGAAAAAATATCACTATTCAGTTGGAGAAAATCATTTTGGTCCATTTTCGATTGAAGAACTTAGAGATGCTAAAATATCAAAAGGAACAATGATTTGGTTTGAAGGACTTGATAATTGGGTACCCGCAGGAGAAGTTGAAGATTTAAAAGATTTGTTTAAGTCAATTCCTCCACCATTAAATATAAATAAACAACCACCCCCTCCTATAAGTGTAACAAAAAAAAATAGATCAAATATAAGTAACTCTGAAATTCCCCAAAAAAAATACAAGAATAAAATAGTAATTGGAATTCTTTCTTTAATTGCGATAATTATAATTATCGCTATATTAAAAATTAATAGTAATAAGCCTGATAAACCATTAAATAAAAGTAATGAAGAGACATTCATCAAAAATAGCTCTTATAATTCTGATGAAACTTCAGTAGAGTCCGAAAAAAGTTATTCATCAAATTCAACTTATACAGAACCAATTACCTCTCAACCTAAAACATATACAACAAAGCCAAGGCAAAAAACTGAAGAAGAATTAAGAGAAGAATTACATCAAAAAGAGATGAAAAAGCCTAAAGATCATTTAAGTGTAACTTACAGGTTGAATTACAAACTATTTTCAGGAAAGGATGAAATAATAGGTAAAATTTATAATTCAGCATCAATGGCAATATTCAAAGATATTGTTTTAACTGTTGTTTATTCAACTGAAACAGAAACAGAACTTTCTAGAGAAGATTATGTTGTTTATGATTATGTTTATTCAAATTCTGAGATTCCATTTAATATCAAAACATATTCACCAAGTGGGACAAAGAGAATAGGTGTTCATATAAAATCAGCTAAAGGAGAGTAAATTAATTAAAATAAAAATGAAATATTTATTTAGCTTTTTGTTGGTTCTTTTTCTTTCATATTCAATAAATGCTCAAATTATTGAGAAATATGATGAATCATTTTTTTTAAAATCTATTGTTGATGGATATTATCTAATCGAAGATTCATCCATTGTATGGAAACCGACAATTATTGAAGAGGCTATTTTTCCAAAATCAGACGATGGTTTTTGTTATACTGAATTAGATACTTTGTTTGAGTTAAATAAAGATTCTGTTATTGCAGTTTTTTCAACATCTGAGAAAGCAGAGGGTTGGACATTGAATTGTCATGCTTGTTTAGCTAAAATAAGTGTAGCACTTTTTGTGAAAAATGATTCGATTTGGAAATTAGAAAATTTTACACCAAATTTTAATAGGTATGGAGCATTTGGATATCGCCCTTACATCTTAATTAAATATCAACTTGATTCTGAAATACACTATTTTATTGAACTTGATTTTCCAAATATAAGCGGTGTTGGAAGCCCAATTTCAACTTCACAAAAACAATGGTTTGATTTAAATGGTGACAAGGTTTTTTCTTTTGATTATGAATATGGTGACGGGAAAAGAATGGAAACGTCTAATTACATTCTTGATAAAGAAAATGTTATTGTGTCAATTTTTAATGCAAATAACGAAATGAAAAAAATAAAGGATATGAAATATAAATTCAACAGTGAAAAAAATGTATTTGAAATAATAAAGCATTAAAAATTTGATTAATAAAAGAAATACAATAACCATAATTAAACTTAAAAAAAATGAAAATAAATAAATTAATTGCAGCAGGTATCTTTCTATTTTTTGTGCTACCTATTTTTGCTAAACAAGTAGATGAAAATACAGCTAAAGTAGTAGGATTAAATTTTTTACATTCGAAAACTAATTCTTTTTCAGGAACTAAAATTGAAAATCTGAGATTGATTTTCAAATCGGTTACAAATATTCAAAATTCATCAACATTATACTATATTTTTAATATTGATGAAAAGGGATTTGTAATAGTAGCTGGGGATGATAATGTGAAACCAATTTTAGGTTATTCAAATGAAGGTAATTTTAAGATTGAGAATATTCCTCCTAGTGTTCAAAAATGGTTTGAAGGTTATAAAAATGAGATTTTGTATGTAATCGAGAAAAATATACAAGCTACTCTTGAAATTCAAGAAGAATGGAAAAGTTTATTATCAAATCAAACACGCAATTCAATAGAAAAATCTAGTGTAAGTCCTTTAATTCAAACCAAATGGGATCAATCTCCTTATTATAACGCATTATGTCCTGGAGGTTCAGTGACTGGTTGTGTTGCAACTGCAATGGCACAAATTATGAAATTTTGGAATTATCCTGCAACTGGTTCTGGTTTTCATTCTTATAATCATTCAACTTATGGTACTCTTTCAGCCAATTTTGGAAGTACTACTTATCAATGGAATTCAATGCCTAATAGTGTAAATAGTTCTAATACTGCTTTAGCAACTCTTATGTATCAAGTTGGTGTTAGTATTGATATGAATTATAGTCCCCAATCTAGTAGTGCTTGGGTAATTGAAAATAGTCCAATGCCACAAGCTTGTTCTGAATATGCCCTAAAAAATTACTTTGGATATAAAAACACTCTTCAAGGTGTTGAAAGAAAAAATTATACAACAACACAATGGTTGGACTTATTAAAAACAGAACTTAATGCAGGTAGGCCAATTCTTTATGCTGGCTTTGGAACAGGAGGAGGTCATTGTTTTGTTGCAGATGGTTATGATAATAATAACTTTATTCATTTTAATTGGGGTTGGGGAGGTGATTACGATAATTTTTTTCAAATTGATGCATTAAATCCTCAAGGTACAGGAACAGGTGGAGGTTCTGGAGGTTATAATAGTAATCACCAAGCTGTTATTGGCATTGAACCTCCTATTGGAGCTCAAACATTTAATATGGCTCTATATAAAAATGTTACTCCATCTGCTACGACTATAAATTATGGGCAAGCTTTTAATGTTACTACTAATATTATAAATAATGGTTCAACAACTTTTAATGGTGACTATACAATAGCTGTTTTTGATAATAATTACAATTTTATAGATTACATACAAACACTTACAGGTTATACATTACAAGGTGGGAATGTATATCAGAATAATTTAACATTTTCAACAACAGGTCTATTTAGTATGCTACCGGGAACATATTATTTAGGCGTTTTTTATAGACCTAAAGATGGTAATTGGAAACAAGTTGCGAATAATGGGAGCAATACAAATTTAGTTCAAATAAAAGTTGAAAATTCAAATGATATTGAATTAAATTCTTCATTAATAATAACACCTGGAACAACTTTGACACAAGGTAATTCAGCTTCAGTGAATTTAAATATTATAAATGATGGTAATACAACTTTTAAAGGAAGTTATAGTGTAGATTTATATAACTTAGATGGAACTTGGGCTCAAATAATAGATACATATGATGAAATTGACGGTTTGCCTTCTTCATATACTTATCAATCACCATTTTTAACTTTTAATACAACTGCAATAACTGTAAAGCCAGGTACTTATCTTTTGGCTGCACAACATAATCCAAACAACACTGGTTGGCAATTAACTGGTTCTAGTTATTACTTAAATCCAATAAAAGTTATTGTAAAGGCTGCTGATTTACTACCTGATGTATATGAAGTGAATAATTCTGAAAATCAAGCATATATAATGCCTTTAATTTTTTCAAATAATAATGCATTAATAAACACTACAGGTTCTAATTGTCATATTACTTCAGATAATGATTTTTATAAAGTGGTTTTGCCAATTGGTTATAAATATACTATTACTTCACGTATTCATGATTCTTATAACAGTTCCAATGGTAATAGTTATACTTTAGATGGTGTGTTTTCATATTCATTAGATGGTGTTTTATGGTCAGATGTATTTGATGATGTGATGGTTGGAAATATTATTGTTAATAGTGGTGGTACGGTTTATTTTAGGGTAGCACCTTATTTTTCAGGAGATATTGGAACTTATTTGCTTTCAATGTCGATAAATAGAGTTTCAACACTTGGAATAGATGAATTGATTGTTTCTGAAAATATCAATATTTATCCAAATCCAGCAAAAGATTTTATTACCATTAATGCTAATAAAATGTATGGTAATATTGAACATGTAAATCTAATAAGTATTCAAGGTCAGATAGTTAATTCAATAATTAATAATGATGAATTAAAAACATTAAATGTACCACTTCAAAATATTGCTGAAGGTATTTATTTATTACAAATTCAAACAAATAGTGGAGTTGTTAAAAAACAAATTGTAGTTACAAAATAAATGAAAAAAATACCTCTATTTATTCTTTTGTTTATTGTGGGTTGTACAACTCATAGAAAGAATATTGATTCTAAATTAGATAGTAGTTTGAAAATCAACTCGACATATTCAACTGGTCCTAATTTGATTGTATATAAAACAAAAGAAAATTACAATAATCTTGTTCCTGTTTTATTATCTGAAGATAAAACGCAAATAGTTTCTTATCCTCATCCAAAAGATTTAATAGTAGGGAATGATATGAAATTACCTACAGAATTGAATAAAGGGTATTTAATTGATAATAGAGGGATTGGAAGAAATGTTGCTTTTCTTAAAATTACTTATGATGAATATTCTAAACTTGAAGATGCTCCAAGTTTAGAATATTTATTCAGTAAAATAATCGATAAAAATCCGCTTATTGAATTTTATAATTGTGGTTTAACATCAAGTTTTACAGCTGAAATTCAACAACTTAATAAAATGATTAATGAAGGTGAATTGAAAACTATTTGCAAGTAAAGCTTTTTTCTTGAGCTTGAGAATAAAGAAAGGTGGATTCGAAAAACCTTATGAGTAGAAAGTTTTAAAATTTAAAAAATGAAAATTGGAAAATTACTAGTAGGAGTTGGAATGGTTGTTGGAAGTTTAACGTCTTGTAAGAAAGAAGACATGTCACAGTATGTAAAGAAATCAGATTTACCATCACCAAGTACACCAAGTACAACAGAAACAAAAACAATAACAATAAATTCTTATGATTGGACATGGAATTCATTGTATAATCGATGGGAGTATGGAATTAGTCATAGTTATTTGGATGGTAGTAAAGTTATGTCAGGATTCATAATGTCCGGGGGATTTCAATTAATGCCTTATTATGATGCGAATAACAGTGTAACATATGGATTAGTAGACAATACATTTGATTCAAATAATCCAAGGATTATTGTTACCTATTATACTGGCAGTTCAACTTTAGCTAAACCTAGTTCTTCTACATATATTGAATTTACAATCAAGTAAAATTTAAGGATATACAAGGATAAATTATCAAAAATTGAAAAATAAATTTTTATATTTAAATTAAATTATACCTATTTTGATATAATATAGATGTTTTTAGTGTTAATTATATCGATTTAGGTATAATTTTATGATTTATTTTCTTGTAGGGATAGGGCATGCCCTATCCCTACAAGAAAATAAATCAAATAATCTCATAAACATTCCCATCTTCAACAACTTCAACATTTTCAAAAATCGTTTTAGCTTCTTTTGTATGTTCATTTCCATTTTCGAAACGTGCACTTAAGTGACCTAAAATTAGTTTTTTAACATTGGCTTTTTTTGCAATATTTGCAGCGTCTATTGCTGTGGAATGAAACGTTGCTTTAGCCCTAGATCTATGAATTTCTGTAAAAGTTGCTTCGTGGTATAGTAAATCAGCATTTTGGATAAATGGGATTACTTTTTCTAAATAAGCGGTATCAGAACAAAAAGCATACGATCTTGTCGGTGGAGGAGGTGTTGTGTAATCTTCGAAGTGATGTGTTATGCCTTTTTCATCGATAACATCTTCCCCATTTTTAAATTTAGGAATAAATGTTAGAGAAAGTCCTTCGGCATTAAAAACATCCGCTAATAACGAAAATTCTTTCCGTTTTTCTTTGATTAAAAAACCATTTGTAGGAATGCGGTGTTTTAACGCAAAAGTATGTATTTCAATTAGTTTGTCCTCAAAAAGCAGGCTTGGTGTTTTACCATCTAACGCAATAAAATTCAAGCTAAAATCTAATTTTGAACCTGCAATTTCAAGTTGACTTTTAATAATTTGTTCTAAACCTATTGGACCATAAATTGTAATTCCTTGATCTCTTCCAAGAAGATGCATCGTACTTAATAATCCAACTAAACCAAAGAAATGATCACCGTGTAAATGTGAAATTAGAATATGAGATATTCGTTGAAATTTAACACCAAATTTTCGCATTTGCATTTGTGTTCCCTCACCGCAATCAATTAAAATGTGGCGATTGTTGCACTCAATGTATTGAGAAGTTGGATTTCTTGAAAAAGTAGGTAATGCAGCTCCTGAGCCTAAAATTGTGACTGTGAAATTCACATTTCGATTACTTTGGTAGCTTCTTCTTGGTTACTAGATAAAAGTAAGACTTTATCTAATTGTGCAATTTGAATTACTTTTAAAACACTTGGTTGAAGTCCACAAAGAATAAATTTACCGTTCGTGTCTTTGCAAAGGCGATTTCCAGTTAAGATAGAACTTAATCCAGAAGAGTCGCAATATTTTGTGGAAGTAAGGTCTAAAATGATATTGTTTACACCTTTTTTATTCAATTCTAACAATTCAGTTTTTAATTCCGTTGCATTCAAAGCTGTTAATTTATCAGCATTAAATTTAACTACGGCACTAAGCTTATTTTGTATAGTCTGAAAATCCATCCTTTTGTGTTTATGACAAATATAATTAAAATTATTGACGTTCAATTTTTGAAGCTAATAAATATATAACCGCCATTCTAACAGCAACTCCATTTTCTACCTGTTGAAGAATGACAGATTGTTTAGAATCTGCGACATCACTAGTAATTTCAACTCCTCTATTAATAGGTCCAGGATGCATAACAATGATTTCTTTTGAAAGAGAATCTAAAATTTCTTTTGTTAAACCAAATTGCATAGAATACTCACGAAGCGAAGGGAAATACTTAATGTCTTGTCTTTCTAATTGAATTCTTAACATATTAGCAACGTCGCACCATTCCAAAGCAGCTATTAAATTATGTTCTACTTTAACCCCTAATTCGTGAATGTATTTAGGAATCAATGTTGTAGGTCCGCAAACCATAACTTCAGCACCTAATTTTTGAAGACAATAAATATTAGAAAGAGCTACTCGAGAATGAAGAATATCTCCTACAATTACAACCTTTTTTCCTTCTACAGAGCCAAGTCGTTCTCGAATAGAATAAGCATCTAAAAGTGCTTGTGTAGGATGTTCGTGTGTTCCGTCACCAGCATTAACAACTTTAGCCCCAATTCGTTCGGATAAAAATTTAGCAGCTCCTGGATTTGGATG
>CANCQX010000108.1 GCA_947380375.1 Flavobacteriales bacterium | reverse complement strand
TAAAAAATTAGTAGTTCAATAAGGATTTTACAAGCTAAAAATAAGGGGCAACTATCATATTAGTTTCCCCTTTAGCATTTATTCAAAATGATTATTCAATAATGAATTGAAATATCTTTTACTCTATAAACAACCTATATCTATATTATTTTATTTAGTAAATCAATACCTTTAACATTCTTATCGTTTTTTCAAAAAGATTAATACACCTAATAAAGAAACTACAAAAATAGAGAAAGCTAAAAACACTAAAATTCCATCTCTAAAATTTTTACCATACGAATCAAGAAAATGAAACTTGTGTAAAAAAGCAAAACTAAATCCTTCCAAACGATTACTTTTTTGAATATATGCTGCTAAATGTCCTGTGAATGGATCAATATAATAAGAAGAACTTTTTTCATTTTGCAAATGAAATGCCATAACTGGTAATCTTTTGTTTACAAAACCATATTCATTCGTAAAATCAGTAATCCATTCTTTTTTATTAGAAACCAACTTCTCACCTTTTTTATTGCTAAAATTTTCAACTAAAAAATTGCAATATTTTTCATTACCATTATCAATTTGTTTATTTGTTTTTAGATCATAATAATTGTATATAATTGATTTTGTATTGAAATCAAATGATTGTGTTAAAAATAGAGAGGTCTCCTTTAATTTAACAAATGAAAAATTCAGTTCATTTTTATTTAAACTTTTTAATTTATCAGGTAATTCGTTTGTACTAAAAACAGGTTCATTCAAAAAAGACATTCGGTCATCTGGAGTCAATTTTTGAAGTAAATGATAACCTCCCGAAAAAGCAAATAAGAAAGAAATTAAACTAAAAGTAATACCCATAATCCGATGATACCTCCTTAATAATCCTAATTTATCACCTGCTTCTGGTTTCTTGAAAAATTTCCAATGAAAACAATAAATTACAATTCCAGAAATAGCTGAAAAGAATATCACACCAATAAAAAAGATCATTACAAATACGTGTAAAGTATTATTTTTAAAGACATCTAAAAATGCCCAATTATGGAAATTAGAAAAAATCCAAATAAACACTTTTCGTTTATCATCATTAAATGTAGCAAACTTACTATGAGCAGTTTCAACATATATATCCATATGATCATCTCTTTCAAAAGAAACTTTCCATACAGGCAATAATCGATTAACGTATTTATACTGAGGAGTAAAATCTTTTATTAATTCGATTGATGAAACTTTACTCAAATTATCATCAAGCATATACCGAGCGATACTTTCTGCATATTTTTTTTCACCATTTATTAACTCTTTACCATTTTTGGTGTCAAAATAATGAATACTATTATCAACAAATTTAATCTGAAAGTAATTTCTAGACTGATAATTTACTATTCTTACATTTTTGAATTTATAAATCTTGTTTTGTTCGAGTAACGTTTTTAATTGAATTGAATTTTTAGCTACTTCTAATTTTTCTTCTTGGTAAAAATCATTCGGGATTTCTGTTTTAAACCAATGTGACATAAATGGATGCATCATTCCTGAAAAAGTCCATAAAATGGTTGGAATAAGCACTATCAATCCAACTATTCTATGCCATTTGTACATATGTTTTTGTATGTATTTTTTCATAATTCTATGATTTTATATTAGATTTTATACCACTCCAAAATGAAGTGGTATAAAATAAATGCACTTACTTTTTACCGGAAAAATTATATTGAATACCCATCATAAATGTTCTTGGAGCAGCGGCTGTAAATGTCGATGAACTTGAAGCAAGATTTCCTCTTGTAACATTTGTAGCATACAAAACATCTGTCAAATTCATAACATTTGTATATACTTCAATTCCTTTCCATTTATAACCAACTCTGAAATTTATCAAATTATATCCATCGTACTTAACCGTATTAATTTGGTTTTGATAATAACTAGAAACAAATTGCCATTCAACAGAAGCTCTCAAATTTTTAATATATTTAGGGTAATAACTCAATTCAGTGTTCCAAATTGCATTTGGTGCATTAGGCATAATTTTACCATTGTAATCTTTTATCACATCAGTAGCCTTATCACTAACTTTAAAATCTATGAATTTATGAATAGAATAAGTTCCCCCAAAACGAAAATTAAACTCTGAAGTTGGATTAAATGATAATCCTAATTCAACACCTTGGTGTAATGTTTTTCCGGCTGATTGGTAATCCGTTGAATTGTCAGCTTGTTTAATATTTAATAGCTCATTTTTACCATTCATTTGATAAATAGAAATATCAAGTAATAATTTTTGTTTTAACAAAGACACCCATCCCCCAACTTCATAATTGTCAAATGTAGCTGATTCTAAATTGTAATAAAACTCAACTGGATTTGTATTTGGTTTTGCTTTAAATATAGATGTTAAGCCGGGAGGTGAAAAACCTTGTGCAAAATTTGCATATACACCGCTCGTGTTTTTTATTTTATAAGTTGCTCCTATTTTTGGTGTGAATTTTTGATACGATTTTTCTCCTGAATTATTTGCTAATAAATTATTATAAGTAAACGACATCATATCGAAACGACCACCTAAAGAAATCTTTAAATTCTTTATTGGAGATAAAGTATATTGACCATACGTTCCATAATTCTGAATAATCGCATTATAATCACTTAATTTCACATCAGGAAGTTCTCTATTAATTCTATATTTTTCGACACTTAAACCATCAGGTCTTAAATCAGCAAATAAATCAACTTTATAAGCCCAATAATCATTCGGTGAATAATCATAAATTGCACCAAAAATTAATTCAGATTTTAAAAATTTAAGCTTTTGAACGTGTTGTGCTACAAAACCATAACTCTCAAAATTATTAGAATTTACTTGACCTGATGCAACTGTTTTTTTAGGTGTCCAAGAAATAGCATAACTAGGATTTTGACCTAATTCATTTTTACGTTGAAATGCTGTTACAGTTGAATTAGATCCGTTTTTCCATTCGTGTTCAAAAGTTAACTTTGATCGCATTGCTTTACTTTTTCTATACGTAAAATCTGTAGTGCTTTTATAAAGACGATTATAAAATGCTGTTGAATCAACACTACCACTCATATCTGAATAATAATCACTATAAACTATTGAACCTATTAACTTCGTTTTTTCTGTGAAATGATAATCCATTCGAACATTAAAGGATGTTTTTTGATAATCAGAAAAAGTCATCCACGAATCCTTTTGTTGACTAGTAATACCTCCAACGTAAATTCCAAACTTTTTAATTTTTGCACCCACTCCAAATTGTAAACGTTTGTATCCAAATTGATCAAATTGTAAACCAACTTTAGCTGTTGGAACAGCAGTAGGTTTTTGACTGATAAAATTAATCGCTCCACCAATTGCGTCCGCACCATAAATAGAAGAAACTGGACCTTTAACAACCTCAATAGAATTAATTGTAAACTGATTAATCTCCAATAATGCATTGTGATTAAAAACACCCAACGGACGAATTGGAATACCATCTTCTAAATATAAAAAATAGCTATTTGTATTCATTGGCTGACGAATAGACATCATATGTTGTTCGGTACCTAAATTCACCATATTTACACCTGGTGTTTTATTGATGATTTCATAAACACTTGTAGCTTTCGTTTCATCAATTTGCTTTGGTGTTAATTTTGAAATAGCAATTGGTGAATTTTCACGAAAAGATTCATTTCTATTACCTGTTACTGTAATAGGCTCTAATTGTAAATTTGAATATTTTAATGAATAAACTTTAAATTCGTTCGTGTTTTTTACAATCAAATCTTCAAAGCCATAATAAGACACAATCAAAGTATCATTCACATCCAAATTATTTTCAAAACGAAAATATCCTAAATAATCAGATTTTGATTTTATATCCTTGTTTTTAACCTGAATTGTTGCCCCAACAATCGGTTCTTGAGTTAGTTCATCGATTATCTCTCCTTTATAATCTTGAGAATAACTATTATTAATAACAGCAAATAATGCCATTATAAATGCAAAATGTTTCATAAAATAAATATGTAATGTATCCATCAATGATGGATGTTTCATAAAAAATTAAAAAATGATATTAAACTAAATATCACTAAATACCTTTATAACAATATGATAAAAAGTATTCTGAAAATTTTTTAAGAAAATTGTGGGGGCTGAAAACATTTAGAAATTTCATCGAACGAATATTCGACTGAAATTGAAGTATTCGGCTTTCTATTGATATTATTTTGAACAACTAAAGTATAATCAACTGTCTTAATATCATTAAAAACTTCACCTTCTTTTATTTTTTTAAATTTTGGAACTTGATTTTTCGATTCTTTATCAAAATCAGCTTTATCTTGTTCTTCTTGTATTTTCAATTGTTTTGCTAAATAACATTTACCATTACAATTCAGCATTGGTTTTGCTTTGTTGACACAATATTTTGCGGTTAATTCATCTTGATTTATTTTCCAATTCACAATCGTAAAGAACCCTTGCAATGACTGCAAAAGAACTGTTAATGTAAATACTATTAGGAATAAAAATCTCAATTTTATTACTTTTTATTTTTGCAAATGTAAGAACAAAATAGTTGAAAATAACTAAAAATTATAATTGTTATTAAAAGAATTATTAATCCTTTGTTTTACAATTATAAATTAGGATACTTCTTTTTATCCTTAAGTTTTTCTGCAAAAAAACCTCTGTTTTCCTTTAATTTCTTCGTGCTTTTATAAATATCTAAAAAAAACTTCAATACGATTAGAAATAAAACAATATCTACCCAAATAATAAAACTCATAATTACTTTAATTTTTTTTTACAAAGGACGTAATAATTAAAACTCCTTTAATTTCAATTTTCAATACAATAATTAAGTTTTTCAATCTTTAAAAAGTAAAAACCGAAATAAGATATCCTATTTCGGTCTTTAACTTGGAGAAAAATTCAATTTTATTAATACTGGGAATACTAATACAAATGCTTGATAAATTGATAATCTTTCTCCTTATTGCTTTTTTCAAAAATAATTTTTTGTTCTTTCTTTAAAACTACGATTAATACATAAGTATCCATTATATACTTTATAAGTACTATTAAAAGAACAATATTTAATAAGATAAGGTAAAACATATTTCTATTTTTTAATTGATAATATATATTTTGACAATTCAATTAAATCATCATCACTTAATTGAGCAAAAGCAGGCATTTGAGGGAAATCTGCTCGTTTTTTACCTGGAGCATTGATCCATTTCTTCAATCCTTCTGGGTCGTTTTCATAAATCGATACCATCTCAGTCATTGGAGGCCCAACTAATTTTTCACGTTCTTTGTGACAAGAAGTACAGTTTTGTTTGAAGATAGCAGCTCCTTTTGCTACTTCTCCTAAAGATGGGTCGGTTATTAATTCAACAGGTTTAGCATTTGCTGCATTCGTTCTTGCTTCTTCAGATAAACGTTGAAATTCTTTGGTTTTTGCTGCTACTAATTTTTGATGTGGAGCTAAAGCAGTTGCTCGGTACATATGACGTCCACTTCCCATAAAAACAACCGTAATTGTAAGTGCAAGAACAATTTTACCAAAGTTTTTATCAATATCTTCTTTTGGTCCTGTTACCGCTTTCCATAACCATCTAACCGCTAAAACAGCAACAGCTACACCACATAATATTGGAATAAATAATCCCCATGAATAACCTTTTGCCGGTAGAGAAACAGCTACAATTGGACCTATTAAAAATTGAGCGACTGAAGCTCCTAAAGCCAAGTTATACCCTATTCTTTTTAAACCATATCTCGTTAAAGAAGAATATATTTCTTCAACAGGATAGTTCTTTCTCTTATTGTACCACACTACAAATAAACCTGTTACAGCTAAAGAAGAGCATAAAAAGTGAAAATAACGAGGTAATACGTTTGGTAAAGTCAATGCGGATAAAAATCCTTGAATTGATTGCCATTTTTCAGGAAACAACATCAAATTAACATTCACTAAAAATATCAATGGGATAAACAAAAATAGCGCTACAGATAATCCCATAATTGAAATGTGTAACCACTTATTATCGTCTAATCTTTCCCATGTATACTTATGCAAATAGGTTAATAAAAACGCAATGGTTACCAAAGGAATGATTAATATCCACATCAACCCAGTTAATGCATTTGCAGAGTAAAAATAAACCGTATAAAGTGTATTAATACATAACAATGGTGCAACTCCTAAAACAACCGCTATACTCTTATTTACTGTAATCGTCTTTGCAACCTCATGTGCAAACACATCATAATCTTTGTTCTTTAATCCTTTAATTTGTCCCCATAAAGTAAGGATAGAACCTCCCACCATCACATTTACAAAAACAATATGCGCTAAAAAAGAAACAATTAACAAAACAACTAACAACCATTCTGGCAATGGCAACTCTAATGGTATATCATTAGGAACTGGAGTTTTAATACTTAAAAACATAACTATAATTTATTAATTTACTTTTTTACTTTTTTTATCTTCCAACATTTTAACAGTAGCTGTAACACTGTTTTTTGGATTTACTTTAATTCCCGTCACTTGCACACCTTCTAATGGTTCATTTGTTTGCTGAACGTGTTTAATGTATGCTGAAAGGGCGTTTAACTCACGTGCATTTCCTGGGAAAGGCGGCATATAGGTACGACCAACATGCATATTAGGAATATAACCTGACATAGAAGTTGTATCTAAAGGTTGGCCTACTCCATACATACGTTCAAAAACATAGGTAATTGAATTTACACCTTGTGTTGTATGGCAGCGACTACATGTTAACATGAAAATATTTTTACCTGCTTCTACTTTATTTTCTTCTGTAATTTCAGAAACAGTTGTATAGGTCGCATATTTTAAAATACCGTCTTGTTTGTAAAGCGGATAATCTTCTTCTCTCAATAAATTAGAATACATATAACCACCTATAACATAAGGCTTTCTGATAAACTCTCTTACTCTTTCAAAAATCCCTAAAAATCCAATTACAAAAACAAAAGGCACAATCACCATCCATACCTTCACCGTTTTCGGTTTTATTACAGCCCAAATTGCAATAATTAAAGCAAGTGAAACTGAACTGATAATAACATATTTTAAAACATCATAATACAATTCAAATTCCATGGTACCTACAGCAGTACTCATATTTGCTTTCATTGCTTCTGGCATTACACTCCAATAAATCGTTGCAGCTACTAAAACAAAAGGTGTCCAAAATAAAATCCATTTACCTGCATAACGAATCGCTGTTGTTCTAAATTCCGAACCCTTTTTAGCAATAATTGAAGTAAGTAAAAGACCAAACATTCCACCAATTAACATCGCTGTTGGAGTTCTAAAAAACAACTGAGGCAAATAAATTGGATTAAAAATACCAGAGAAAAAACTTTTTGTTGTATGCCAACTTCCTGGGTCCATCATAAATCCTAAAATAGCAACAATTAAAGCCATTGTTATCCAAGAAAAAATAGCTAAAAACCACCCAAAACGTATGTGTCTCATTTTAGCTTTCATTGATTTATTTGAATTTTTCCACGTTAAAAAATAAATCAAAATCAAAACTACTTCCGTTACAAAGACTATCCACTCTGTAAACCAAGCCCAAAAGAAAACACGAATTAAACTTCCTATTGAAGATGGGCTTACTAATGCTGCTGAAAACCAAATACCAACTCCTGTCATTGCTCCTATTGTTGTAGTAATGATAAAAGCAACTTTCATCTTTTTATAAATCAATGTATCCCATTCGATATTTGTGATTTCATCTGATTTAGCATTTTTAACACCTTTGTATTCAAGCCAAGTAATGTAAGGAATAAAGCCAACTGCTAATCCGTGATTTATTATCACGTGTAAAATTGCAATAACCGCAATCAAAAAACGGTCGTTTAACCAGTCTAAATGAAACATTGGGAAATCCATATCTTATTCTTTTTAAAGTTTCCACAAAGTTCCTGCTTTCATCCTGAAATAACTAAAAACAAAAAAGCAGGCTATTTAGAAAAACAAGCCTGCTAATATTAAAAAAAAGGATAATTACTTACTTTTTTACTTTTACATATTTTTGAGCTTCCGAAAATATTCGGGAGTAAAATCAGCTTCTTTTTTAAAAAAAGTTATAAAATAAGAAGTATTTTCAAATCCTAATTTATCAGCTATTTCATTGATTGCATCATTCGTGTAATGAAGTAATCTTTTCGCTTCCACCATAATCCTTTTTCGTATTAGATCTCCTGAAGTTTGACCTGTTTCTAATTTGCAAATCTTATTCAAGTAATTAGCTGTAATATTCATCATTTCCGCATAGTCAGATGGAAATTTCTTCGTTTGAAAATGTTGCTCGATTAATTCTTCAAAAACATGAATTTTTTCGATTTTGACATTCGTTGATTTTGAAAAAACAGTTGGTACATAATAACGATCCAATTCAAACAATAAAATATTCAAATAGGATCTCAAAATATTTTTCGTATCTTTTTTTTGTAAATTATATTCACTCTCAAATAAATTTAAAAGTATTTTCCAATGTTCTAAATCTTCATTCGTTAATCGAATAAAATCAATAGCATCTCTATTCAAAAATGAAAATTGATTTAAAATATTGTTGTTGTAACGAAGTGAGAAAAAGTCTTTTGTGAAACAAATCATTTTACCTCTTGCTTTACGATTGATATCAATCCTAGTAATACTTCTCGGTTTTAATACGATAACTTTAGAACCTTCAATTCTGATAGTTCTATTATCGACTTCAACTTCTCCTTCCCCTATTTCAATAAATAATAGTGAATAAAAATTTTGTCGGTATGGAAATTCTAAATTTGGATATTTTTCTAAAATATAACTCAAATCACCCATCCAAAAATTTGTTTTCTCACCTCCAAACAAATCTATACCACATACATTTAATTCCAATGTTTGCATATTTTTTTTAATTAAAAAATAGATTTAATTGACTTAAAATAAATCAATTGAATAATTTAAAAGCATCAATTATGATACTTTTTTTTACTATTTTTTAACTAAATTGGGGAGGGTGGAAAACAGAGTCAATTAATGAAAATTGAATATTGGTTTGATGCTTTACTATAACTTTACTCTCTGTATAATACCCGTTTTCAAAAACTTCAATACTGAGTGGTGACAAAGGTAAATTTTGAACTTCTTTTTCTTTTTGTGAAGTAGTTTTCTTTTCGTTTTTTTCCGTTTTCTTTAATTGTTTATCTAAATAACATTGACCTTTACAAATTGGAATCGCTTCAAATCTATTTACACAAATATTCTCAGCGATGTATTCCCTATTTATATAAAAATCAACTAATACAGTAAAACTACTCAAGCATTGAAATGCAAAAGAAATAATTAATACTATAGGAAATAATTTTCTCAAATCAATTTATTTTTCAGACAAAAGTAATTCAATATCGTTTATTAACAAAAGGGTTTGTTTAGGATTTGTTCCGTCATACACACCTCTTAAATGTTTGTTTTTATCAATCAATAACAATCCACCACTATGAACAAAACCTCCAGGTTCTTTACTATCAGGATAAGCTGTTGAATAATAACTTTTTTCAGCAACACTATAAATATCTGATTTACTACCTGTTACAATATGCCATTTAGATGTTTTAATTCTAAGATGTTCGGCATATTGTTTTAATAATGAAATAGAATCATGCTCTGGGTCAATCGTATGTGATAAAAATTTAACTGAATTATTCTTTTCGAATTTAGCATATACTTTTTTCATTTCTGATGTCATAGCAGGACAAATCGTTGGACAAGAAAGAAAAATAAAATCTGCAATATAAATTGAGTTATCAAAGGTTTTATTTGTAACACTTAAACTATCTTGATCTAAAAAGTGAAAAGGCTGTATTGTAGGATATGTAATCTCTCCATTTATCTCTTCTGGATTTCCAAGAAAAGGTAACTTCTTTGCTTTATGAGAGCAACTTATCAGTAAAAGGAAAATGATAGGAAATAATTTTAACACGATTTTATATTTAATATAGACAAAAGTAGTTAATTTTATAATAAATTTCAAATACCAAAAACCTAACTAATAATTATACTTTTCCAAAACTAAAAAAATATTAAATAAGAATGTTTTATATTAAAAATGAATCAAAAAAATAAATTAAGAACTTCAAAAAACAGTAAGTTTCCAAATTTACATTTAAAACAATACCTTTGATATAAAAAAAATAATGGACGAAAGATTAGTTGCTTTTGAAAGACTTTTAAATATAATGGATGAGTTAAGGGAAAAATGCCCTTGGGATCAAAAACAAACATTAGAATCACTTCGTCATCT
>CANCQX010000107.1 GCA_947380375.1 Flavobacteriales bacterium | reverse complement strand
ACTGACCTAAAACCCAACACCAAGTCCCTAATACCCAACTCACTTCTTAGTCAAAAATCCCCAATACGTTGAGCGATTTAAAGCGAACGATTTAGAAAATGGATACGCTTCTGCGAAACTTGCTGGAAACTTCATTTTCTTGCGTTTTTCCCACGATGTTTTATAGGCACTTATGGAACCATTTTCAACTTCGATGTAGTCCATAATTTGTTTGGTATGCGTTTTCCAGAAATAGTATTCTACCTCTTTATTGTTTAATCGGTTCCATTTAATTCGTTCTGAAACCAACCAATTTTTCCAAATTTTATCCCAATCATTTCTTAAACTCATAGGATTAAAATTATTTATTAAAACATTTCTAATTCCGTTGTCTACAAAATAGATACAATGACTTTTCTTTAACTCATAGCGGTGGTTATTGAAATAAGAAGGAAGTTTAATTAATACAAAAGATTTTTCTAGTAAATCAATATAACGTTCAACCGTTTCATTGTCTAAACCACATCTATCTCCGATATCATTGTAAGAAATTGAATCACCCACTTCGAAAGCCAACAATTGAAGCATATGCATTAATTTTTTCCCTTTATTGATTCGATCTGTAACTCCTAAATTTGTAAATATCACTTGGTCAACTAATTCTCTTAACTTCGGTTTTGCTTTTTCTAAATTGGAAACGACAGAAGGATAATTACCATAAATCAACCGTTGTTCTAATAAACTTTCTTCAACTGGTAAACCATTGTGTTGTGCTAATTCATAAAATGAGGGAGGCATTAATTGCATTTCCAATCCTTGCAATTGTAAAACTTCTCGCAATAATTCATCCATTACAGGTTCGTAAGAACAAGTTAAAATTAAAGTAATGTTCCAATCGCTTGATAGCAAAACTTCAATTATATCTTGTAATTTATCTAAATATTGAGCTTCGTGAATTACTACATAACGATTTTGGCCAAACGATTCTTTCAACGATTCTTCGTTTACAGCCTCAAACATTTTTTTGATAGCTCGCTTCTGTCCGTTCAATTCCATATATGCATAACCTGAAGCGGTTAAGATTTCTTGTACAATCGTTTGTTTACCTACCTCTCTTGGACCAGTTAAAAGGAGTAACTTATTGGTTGCTATTTTTTGTTTTATCGTCTTGTACTGTGCTCTTGGAATCATTGTCCTACTTTTTCGACAAATGTAAAATATTTAGAGATAATTCGCTCTATTTGTTTAAAAGTTGCGGTAATTGTTTAAAAAGGGCTATTTAAAAATTATTTCAATAAGGTAACATGCCCGTGAAATTCCAAAGGAATTTTAGAATTTGTAATGCATTTAACCTTGTAGGTATAAACACCTTCTTTGGATTGAATACCATTGTAAGTTCCATCCCATCTAAAATATTGATCTTGTGATGAAAAAACAATTTCACCCCAACGGTTACAAATTATTATTTCAAATGAACCAATACCAATTGTACTTGCTTTAAAAGCTTCATTAAGTCTACCACCATCTGGAGTGAATGTATTCGGAATGTATACATAGTATTCTTCTTCAATCGTAATTGGTTTTTTGATTGAATCCATACACCCTTTTTCGTCTGTTGCAATTAAATTAACAATATACGTTCCTGGATCTAAAAATGTATTATTTGCATGAACCATTGTTGAGCTATTTCCGTCTCCAAACGACCAATTGTAATAGTTTCCATTTTGGGTTAAATTTTGAAATGTAATTGGTAAATCTTCAAACAACGTATGGCTTGAAATTCTAAAATCTGCAATTGGTTTAACCACTGTAATTTTAGTTTTTCCATCAACGGTAAATGTTTGACAAGAATCAGAAACAGCAACTTGATAGGTTGTTGTAACCATCGGATTTACCCAAAAACTAGAATCTTTACTATTATTTTGTTTCCACGAATAAAAATAGAGCCAATTAGGTACGGGATTTCCCCCACTTGGTTTTACCCAAATTAAAACAGAATCTCCCGGACAAATTTCTATATTCGGCGCCATTTCTAATTTCAATTCTGGACTAGTAATAGTATAAGTAATAAAATCTGTAGCTATCACACCGCAACGATCTGTTACTTCAATAGAATAAACTGAAGTTGAATAAGGTGTAACTTCTTGGGTTGGATTTGTTCCTAATTTTAGTGATTTTGGTGCTGTCCATAAATAAGAATAAGGTGCTGTTCCTCCAACAACATTTGATTCTAATATTTTTGTAATATTTGGGCAAGTCTCAAATATATCTGCTGTTTGATTAATAACTAGTGGATCTGGAATTGGAACTGAAACGGTTCCATCGTCGGTAGCAGACTTCACTAAACAGTCATCAGAAATAGTAACTATATAAACACTTGAAGATGTTGGTTTTACAAATATTGAAGAAGTAATTGCTCCAGTGTTCCAAAGATATTTAAAGGGGCCAACTCCACCTGAAACGTTAGCAACAACTTCGATGTCATCACCTGGACAAACTGGATTACCCGATTGAACTGTTACAAATAAGGGGTCAGGGTCTTTAATATCAAATTCCAGATTAATGTTTTTATCATTTCCACAAGCATCCTTAATCAAAAAGGAAAGTAAAATGGTTTCGATTCCCTCACTATTGTTATCACCTAATGCATTAATCGTAATTTGTTTTTGAATTTCTCCTTTATTAAATACAATTGAAGAAGGAAGTCCATTATAATCTAAATCTTTTGTAGCGGATCCTGAGGCTATAATTGGAACGGTAACTGCAGGCAAATTAACACCACTTCTCTTAATTGTTAATTTAGTAGAAACACACCCTTCAGCCATTAAGTTTTCTTGTGGATAAGCTTGATAAGAAATTTTACTTTCAATTTCAAAATCAACATTTGCCTTTAAACTATTTGCTTCTAAAAAAATTCCAGAATCGAAAGCTGCATCACCTACATCTGCAATTGCTAAAATAAGATGATATGTTTCGCCACACTGAACTTTTGAAACGGCCTCCAACACTTTCGTAAAGCCATCGTATTGTATGTAATTAGCTGAAGCATTAAAAGGAGCAGTAGCCCCATCACCATTACCAATATAATAAGTGCTATTGGTAACGGAGTTGATATTATTAATTGACACAGAAGTCCCATTTGATAATTTCGCAATGTTCTGTTGTCCTGAAATACCAGGGCCTGAAATAAAAAAAGCGAAAACATCATTGTATTGGGCATTATTGGGCGGAGCAAATTCTGGATATTCTTCCGATCCAAATACATATTTAAAACGAACAGTATCAGATAAAGGAACGAAATCCATTTGCAAATAGGCAGAATTTAAAGTGGCCGTTCCCCCTAATAAATTAGTAAGTAAATTAAACCCAGGTGCATTATTATCAAAACTAGCTCCAGCTTTATTATTTGGGCCTTGTGGACCATCTCCATTGTTTAATAAAGTACCAGTAGTCATCATTATTCCTGAAGTTATTCCAAGATTTGTATTAGTAGCTGAAAAAGCTCCTATTGTATTAGCTGCTCCTGAATATTGAATGTTTGAAACAGTTACACCAGGCCCTAATAATACATTTTGAACTAAATCAGATGGTGATTGGGATGTAGAAACTACCAACTGTCCAAAAGAACAATTAATAATCAAAAACGATATAATCAGACTAAATAGTTTCATCCAGTTTACTTGAACGTAAAAATCACGTTTTATGTTGCAAGTTAATACTAAATAAAGAAGAATAAAAGGAGTTTAACAAATTGATAACTATATAAAAACCTAAAATATATCACCTAAAATATTAATCGAATTCAGGTTATTAATCTTTATATTCGTTTTTAATCAATCTTTGTTTTATATCTTCTAAATTTTGAAGTTTTTTCGGTCTTCTTGTTTCAACGGCAGTTTTGGTAAAATAACGATGATTGGATAAAAATTGAACTTGTAATTCATCCCACTTTCTATCACTGTCAATTTTACCGTGTTCTCTTAATTCTAAACGTAAACGTTCTGCAATTTCGTGAAAATCATCTCTCCCTAAATAATCTAAATCAGCATCACAAATTATCTCTTCTAATTTATTTTTAGGATTATGAGGTATTTGAGTGACATAAATTAATTCTTTAATAATATGTATATGTTGGTCTGTATAACCATATTTAGGTAGAATTTCTTCTGCCATCCTTGCTCCTATTGGTTCATTTTTATCGTATTGTTCAATAAAACCAGCATCATGATAAGAAGCTGCCGATTTCAATAAAAATAATCCTTCGTCGGTAACATCTTCTGTTAATGCTAAATTTTCTACTGCTCTTACTACGTCTTTAATATGATCTAAACAATGATAATGCAATTTTTCAGATAACCCTTTTTGTAAAACTCGTGTTATATATCTTTCCGCCTTTATATAATTGATAGAACTATATAAATAAAGATTAACAATTTGTTGGAAACGTTCGTTTGGATAAATCCCCTCACCATTGATAGACAACTGAGGTTTTATTCTTTCTACAGAATACATTTCCATTTCATTCTTATTTTTAGATTGGGCTTTTCCTCTAAAAACACATTCAAAATAAGGTTCAATTAATTTATACGTTTCACCTGTTACAGTAACTTTTCCAGGTTGCCCAAGCATCTCCATACGTTGAGCTCTATTCACAGCCGAACCCCAAATATCATAGGCTAATTTCTCACTTCCTATCACTCCTGCAGTAACCTCTCCTGTATTTATTCCTAATCGAAGCGACCAATATTCCTCGTTATTTTGAATAGCCTCTTCCTTTAATTTGGCCATATAAGCTTGGATTTGAAGGGCAGCCAAACACGTATCAATTGGGTTAGTGTTATTTCTTACAGGAACACCACCTGCACACATATATGCATCACCAATTGTTTTTATTTTTTCAAGATTATTATTGACAATAATTTCATCGAATTTTCTAAAAAACACATCCAATTTATTCACCAAATCTGTTGGTGTCATTCTTTCCGCAATCTTTGTAAAACCAACAAAATCAGTAAATAAAATCGATACCATTTTATAAGCTCTCGCACTTGTTTTACCGTTGTTTTTTAATTCTTCTACTGTTGATTCTGGAATTATTTTACGGATTAACGTTTCAGATTTATCTTTTTCGATTTGTAATAATCTTTTTTGCTCTATTACTTTTTCTTTTTCCTTGTTTATAATTTCATTTTGTTCTTCAATTTGTACGTTTTTAGCTCTAATTTCAGATGTTCTTTCAGCAATTTTCATTTCCAATCGAACTAATTTTCGTCGCTCAAGTTCAATTTTTTGACGAATAAATAAACGTATTAATAATAAAATAAAAGCAGCTATTGAAACCCAAAACCACCATTTCCACCAAAAAGGAGATGCAATACTAATTTGCATTACTGCTGGTTTTTTAGACCAATTTCCTTCTCCAGATCTTCCATAAACGGATAAAGTGTATTCTCCTGGCGAAAGCGAAGGAAGTACTATTTCATTACTATTTCCTATGAATGTTTCTCCATCTTCTAAGCCTAAAACATTGTATTTATAATTTATAAGTGCAGGATTACTCAACTCTGAAGCCATCACTTTAAATGTAATGTTACGTTGTAAATATTTTAATTCAAGTTTTGTAGTGGTTGAAATATTACTTTTTAAAGGAGAATTTTTATCATTTGGTTTCACCCAATTCTTGTCAACTTTTAGTCTTGTAAATAAAACTTCAATATCATTTTTTTCAGGGATTAATGTTTTAGGATCAAAGTAATTGTATCCATTTATACCGCCAAAATATAACTCACCTGTTTTGGACTTGAAATAAGAACCCATGTTTAATTCATTACTCATTAATCCATTTACTTCTTTATAATTTGTTGCCGAATAAGAATTTAAATTAAAACAACAAATACCTTTGTTTGTGCTCAACCATAATTTTTCATTATCAGTCGAAAGCAGTCCATAAATAACATTATTTGGTAATCCTTTTGATTTATTAAAAACCTCTAATCTTTTAGTTTTTTGATTCCATTTCAATAAACCAGATCCAAATGTACCGAACCAAAATTCATCTTTATCACGTTGGTAAATAGAAGTAATATAATCCTTTGAAGTTTTTAATAATATAGTATTCTGATTGTAAGGTTTAATGAATAAATCTTTCTCTTTTTGAATAAGAACATTTAATCCACCTGTACTTGTAGCAAACCATATTTTACCACCTTTGTCTTTATATACCAATCGACATAAACCACCCGAAATAGTGTTTTCTTTGTCATTAATTTCGTGTTCAAATAAAGATATTTGATTGTTTTTGAAATTTATCAAGAGCGCACCACTACTTGTTCCAAAGAAATATTTATCCTCTTTCCAATGAATAATTGAATATATTCGTAAATGATTGAGATATGAAATTTCATTAAATAGTTTTGATTTTTTAAAAATATAATTCGATTTATAATTTATTTTTAATTCATATAAACCGTCTGAAGTGCCTATTAATAAGTGATTTTTGTTAATGACATATAGAGAAAGTGCCATTGATTCATTAGCTGAAACTTTTGATAATTCTACATTTCTGTAATAGTGTTCAAATTTTCTTGTTTTTCTATTATACCTTGATATACCTTTTTCTGTACCTATAAAAATATATTCTGAATTTTGATCTTCACCAAAACTCCAAATACTTGAAGTAGGGACACCTTGTTCTAAATTTCCCGTTGGGCCAACTCCCAAAAACCCCTGAATCATAGGATTAAAACTACTTAAACCTCGATCTGTTCCTATCCAATAAGTTCCTTTTTTATCTTTATAAAATGCAGTAGTTTTATTGTTTAATAATGCATTTTTTTGAAAAATATCCTCAGAACTATTAAATATATAGCCGTCATTTTTTATGGTAAATAATCCATTATTAGCACTCGCAATTACCCAATTTTTATTTTTTGTTAATAGAACATCCGAAACACCAATGTTGCCAAAATCTTTGTATAATTTTTTAAATTTTAAAAATATGGAATGTGAATTAAGAGAATATTCATATACTCCAAGAGTTGTACAAATTAGAATTTTTTGACTTTCACAAGAAGTAACCTTTAAAATAATACCTCTAGAACCTGCCTTATAGGGGATATTTATTTTTTGTATACTCTTATTTTTAATATTGCATTGAAATAATCCTTTGTCTTCTGTACTAACAAATAAATCTCCATTTTCAGAATGAAAAACCGTTTGGACTTTTCTTGATGGTAATAAAAATGAGTAGGAATAAAATCTATTGCTTTTTGTGTCAAACATCAATAAACCTGAAGTTAAAGATGCAAGCCATAAATTTCCATGCTTGTCACTTGTTATATTTTCAATCTGAAGTGGTATATTCTTTATATAAGAGAACGTTTTGAAAGTTTCATTTTGAAAATCATATTTCAGTAATCCATTTGAGGTTCCAAACCATAAATTTCCATCAGCGGTTTTGAAAGATGAACGAATATTTTCACTTTCTATTCCCTTCGTGTTATCCGAATTATAAATGTCAAAAACCTTTCCATCAAATTTATTTAATCCTTCTTGCGTTCCAACCCATAAAGAATTGGCGTTATCTTGCGTAATACAAGTAACAACACTTTGAGATAAACCTTCGTTTATGGAATAATTATTAAATCTATATGTAGTTTGGGCAAAAATTAAACTTTTCGCACACAATAACAAAAATAACAATGATACTAACTTCATAAGTCGCTTTAATAATCGTAATCGTAATCGTTCTATTAAATAAGCTTATTTTAAGCTTTTGTTGTTGCACTTGTTGGAGGGGCAGCTAATACTGTAGCTTTCTCTAAATCCCTGTCAAACATATACATACCACCTTTATCTCCATCAATCAACTTTAATTTATCCAAAACTGAACGTGCCGAAGCTTCTTCTTCAAGTTGTTCAGAAACGTACCATTGAACAAAATTATGAGTTGAATAATCTTTTTCTTGCAAACAAATATCTACCAAATTGTTGATACTTTCAGTTACGCCTATTTCGTGATTTAATAACAATTCAAAAACGTTTTCCAAATTTTCAAACTCAACTGGAGGTTGTTCAAGAGCAGGAATTATAGCTTTTCCACCTCTTTCATTGACAAATTTCACCAATTTTAACATGTGAAAACGCTCTTCGTCAGATTGTGCATATAAAAATTTTGCTGTTCCATTTAACCCGTGATTTTCTGACCAAGAAGCCATCGCTAAATAAAATTGTGATGAAGATGCTTCCTTTATTATTTGATCATTTATTGCTTTTTCTACTCGAATATTCATAGTGTGATTTTTATACAAAGTTATTACAAACTGTTAAATTATAGAATGATTTTTATTTTTAAAGTGTTTTGAGGTAAAACCTGCTATTTATTTCATTAATATATCTATATTCTATTAGAAAATAGCTTTTTAGTTAAAATTAAAAAGTTGGTTTTTCGTTTTACTAAAAGATAAAGAATAACTATTTAGCTTTAATTAATTATCTTAGCAATTCATACACATTTTTATGCGCAACAATAACGGAAAAAAATCAAACAAGCTTAAGCAAAGTCTTCTTCATACTATTCGTAAAATTTTCGAAAAACAATCCGAAAAAACGTTAAGTCACAAACAAATCTGTGATTTGGTTGATGCGAAAGAAGGTGCTCTTCGAACATTGGTTTTTTCTGTTTTAAAGGATTTGGAAAAAGAAGGATTTCTGAAAGGAATTTCCTACGATACCTTTAAAATGAATAGTCAAGATAAACTTATTTTAATTGGTTCTATTTCTATAGCTGCTAAGGGGTTTGGTTTTGTTACGGTTGACAAAGAGAAAGCGGATATTTTTATTTCTCCTGGTCATATTGGTCAAGCTTTAAATGGTGATAAAGTTAAAATTCAAGTTTTAAAATACGGTAAAAGTCGTGTTGAAGGTCAAGTGATTGAAGTGCTTGAGCGTGAAAGAACTCAATTTGTTGGTACAATTCAAATGCACGAAAAATTTGCATTTTTATTACCCGATAATATAAAAATGAACACCGATATTTTTATTCCAAAGGAAAAATTAAATGGTGCAAAGGACGGTGAAAAAGCGCTTGTTAAAATAACGGTTTGGCCAAAAACAGCTGGAAATCCGTATGGTGAAGTAATTGAAGTGTTGGGTAAAACGGGATCAAACGACACCGAAATGATTAGCATTCTTTGTAATAATGGAATTGATTATAAATTTCCACCCGAAGTTTTAACAGAAGCTGAATCTGTTGGTATGGATTTAGATCCTGAAGAAATTGCTACTCGCCGAGATTTTAGAAAAATTACGACCATTACAATTGACCCTGTTGACGCAAGAGATTTTGATGATGCTATTTCTTTTAGAAAATTAGAAAATGGTCATTTCGAAATTGGGGTGCATATTGCTGATGTAAGTCATTATGTGCGACCTGGTTCTGCAATGGATGTAGAAGCTTTAAAGCGTTCAAATTCTGTTTATTTAGTAGATAGAGTTGTTCCTATGTTGCCCGAACAATTGTCAAATATGGCTTGTTCTCTTCGTCCGCATGAAGATAAATACAGTTTCTCGTCTGTGTTTGAAATGGACGAATCAGGAAAAGTATATTCTGAATGGTTTGGTAAAACTGTAATTCACTCGGATCGACGTTTCTCTTATGAAGAAGCTCAAGAAATTATTGAAGGAGCTGAGGGTGATTTTAAAGAAGAAATTCACATTTTAGATGGTATAGCGAAAACATTGCGAAAATACCGTTTAAAAAATGGCGCTTTGAATATTGAATCGGAAGAGATGCGTTTCAAGTTAGACGAAGAAGGAATGCCAATCGAAGTTGTAATTAAAACATCTAAAGATGCTCATAAATTGGTGGAAGAGTTCATGTTGCTTGCGAATAGAAAAGTAGCTGAATTTATTGGAAAACCTAAAAAAGGAAGAGATCAAATACCATTTGTTTACCGTTGTCATGATAAACCTGATATTACTAAAATAGGTTTATTCAGTGTCTTTATAGATAAATTTGGTTACAAATTAGATTTTACAAATCCAGATGAGATTTCTAAAAGCATCAATAAATTATTAGAAGATATTCGATTAAAAAATGAATACTCTTTGATACAAACAATGGCGATTCGTTCGATGGCAAAAGCAACTTACGAAACCACAAACATTGGACATTACGGTTTAGCATTTGAAAATTACACCCACTTTACTTCCCCAATTCGTAGGTATGCAGATTTAGTAGTTCATAGAATTGTTTACGAAGAATTAACGACTAAAAAACACAAATACGGTAAAGAACTGGATGAAGTTTGTAAACGTATTTCAAGAATGGAACGTAAAGCGGTTGATGCTGAAAGAGAATCGACTAAGTATTTTCAAGTTTTATTTGTACAAGATAAAATCGGAGAAGAGTTCAACGGAACTGTTTCTGGTATTGCAGAGTTTGGTTTATTTGTGAAAATGGATGAAAATCTATGCGAAGGAATGATTGCAATGAATGATATTCCTGGTGATCGTTTCTCTTTCGATCAAAATAAATTCAGAATAGTAGGAGCTAACTCGGGAAGAGAATATAATTTTGGAGACAGAGTAAGAGTGAAAATATACGAGGTTCATTTAGCAAAACGTCAAATTGATTTAGAGTTAGTTGTTGAATAAAATCAG
>CANCQX010000106.1 GCA_947380375.1 Flavobacteriales bacterium | reverse complement strand
AACGCAAAAGAATTAATAAATTCATTCAACAAGCACTCCAATCTTACAGTAAATTTTAATGAGAAATTCGGTGAAAACATCACTAACCAAATTGAAACATTATTCAAAGTACAAGGCAAAGGATTGAACCAATATACTGAATGGGCTTCAGAATACTGGTGGAAACAAAGCGAAGCTGAGGAAAAAAATTGAAAAGATAAATGATTGCGAAGCTTTAAATATTTGGATATTTTAAAGAAGTAGCTGTAAATTTCTTCGTAATTGCGTTTCGCTTTTTCAGCGAAAATAAGCATGAAGAAGAGTATTTACATGCGATTTGACGAAGAGAAGCGAAGTAAAAACTTCCTTAAAATGTCCTTGATTTTTGCTTACTTTTCATCAAGGAAAAGTAAGAGAATAGTTATTTAGGTAAAATTGATATTCTTTTTGATAATTTAATGGAATATAATATTTTTCTTATATACAACTTTCGGATTTTTGATTCAATAAAATTTAGTAAAACAGTACCACTATTATTTTGGTGCTGTTTTTTATTTTATAAACCGCTCTATTCGAACCTCTTTATCCAATTCCTTGTCAAAATCTAAATAATCTACGAATTCTTTGGCTAATAAAGGAGCCATTAAATAACCCTTCGTACCCAAACCATTAAAAAGTAATAAATTTTTAAATGTAGGATGTTTCCCTATAATAGGTCTTCTATCCGGAGTTGTAGGTCTAATTCCAACTTGGTGATCAACAACTTCAAATGATTTTTTTGTCAGTAATTTTACTTTGTCCAATAAATCATCTTTCGCATCTTGTGTCAACGTTCGATCTGGAGTATTCCAAACATAAGTAGCTCCTAATCGGAATAGTTTATTTCCAATAGGAAGTAAAAAGCATTTTCTATTTAAAGATTCGTGTTCTGAAATTTCATCTGATTTTAATGTAAGAACCTCTCCTTTAGTGTGTTCAACAATAAATTGATTGAACCAAGGATTGTCAGAATTGTGAGAACCTTCGCAAAAAAGAATAAAGTCATATTTTTTACCTTTATAAGAAGCACTTGAAGGTTCAATCAATGAATAGTCTAATTTTTCAGTAAGTATAGTCGCCCTATTTTTAATCCAGTTTTTCCCACCTTCTACAAAATTAACAGCATTTACATACGAAGATTTTTTAATCCTTCCAGATCCAAAATCATTTTGAGCCAAGTCATACTCGTCATCTTCCGAAGTAATTGTTTCTAAATAATCTGAAAATCCTTCTCGATTTTGTTTTTCAATCCACATCACTTTTTCGTGAGCTGAAGAGAACATCCTTCGAATTTGTATCGGAAAATAAATTGGTAATTCAGTATCAATTTCTAAATCGGTATAAAATTTTTCTGCATAAGGTAAGTAATCATCAACCCGCCACGACTTCGTCATTCTTCGAAACACAAGAGGATTTATTTGTCCAGCTGCCACTGCCGTACTAAAATTTTCACCGCTATCTATTAAAGTAATTGAATGATTATTTTTAATAAGATGAATGGCCATACAAATCCCTGACAACCCTGCTCCTACTATTAAATACTCTTTTTTTTCTGTCATTTTGTAAGTGCTAAACTGATAATACTGATACGCAATTCAGGATTATTTTCCTGTAATATTCGAACGATAACCTCTAAAGTTGCGCCGGTAGTTATAACGTCATCAACAATAGCAATATGTTTAAAATTAGTCGTGTTTTTTGAAATGAACTTATTTTCAACGTTATCCCATCTCTTAAAACGACCCTTTTTTGTTTGACTATCCGAATTTTTAGTTCTTTCAATATAATTACTTAAAACGGGGAGATTTAAAATTTCTGCAATTCCATCTGCTAACTTTTCACTCTGATTATAACCTCTAGTAAATTCTTTTTTCGGATGAATTGGAACAGGAACCAATGCGTCAATACCTTGAAAGGAAGATAATTGCTTCACCTGTTCCCCTATTAATTTACCCATTTCAATACCTATTTCAGGTTTATCTCCATATTTTAAAGCATGAAGAATAGGTTGTGTACTTTTTGTTTTTTCAAAATACAGATAAGAATAAGTAGAAAAAACGGAAACTCTTCCCCAAAATAATTGATCTAGTGGAGTTGGTTCAGAATATCTTTCAAAATAGGTATAATTAAAATCGTTGTGACAAAATGAACAAATGAATTTATTCGAAGGAGGTAATTCATTTTCACAAATTAAACAGGTATTCGGATAGATTAAATGAAATAAATCACTTGACCATTTAGAAATATTTTTTAGTTCAAAATTGATCATTTCCTTATGCCTATTAACATCCCTTCGATTGACAAATTCATATACACATTTTAGTGTTAAAAACAACATTTTTTTTAACTTGACAAAGGTAAAAAACTTGAGTAAATTTATGTGAAAATTGTGAACTTCTTTGTATTCAGGCCATTGATAAGTTTTAATTATTTATCGACAAAACAACAATTAAAAACTGTGAATATCTTTAATTGAAATGTTAATAATAGCTTAAGGTTTGTACACAAAGGGATTGCGATTAAAATGTTCATAAGGTTGTTAGGTTTGTGAATTTCTTTACTTGTAGGATGACGAAAAAATGATGATTTTTGTAGTCCGCATTTTGAATAACGAAAACAGTAGACATCTACTTAAATATTCAAAAAAGAGCGAAAAAAGAATTTAGATAAAGCAAGTTACAAGTCTATTTAGAACTCATGACCTTGTGTAATTATAGAATAAAAAATTAAATTAAAAAAATGACGCAAAAAGAACCAATTTTAGAAAAAAACAACAGTCGTTTTGTTCTTTTTCCAATTGTCCACGATGACATTTGGTCATTTTACAAAAGAGCTGAAGCTAGTTTCTGGACAGCTGAAGAAATTGATTTATCACCTGATTTAATTGATTGGGAAAATAAATTAACGGAAGACGAACGTTTTTTCATAAAGCATGTATTGGCATTTTTTGCTGCTTCTGATGGAATAGTAAATGAGAATTTAGCAGAGCATTTTCTTGCTGAAGTTCAATATACTGAAGCAAAATTTTTCTATGGTTTTCAAATAACGATGGAAAATGTTCATTCAGAAACCTATTCGCTTTTAATTGATACTTACATTCAAGGAACAGCTGAAAAAGCTCATTTATTCAATGCTATCGACACATTGGATTGTGTGAAGAAAAAAGCAGAATGGGCTTTACGTTGGATTGATAAAGGTTCTTTTGCAGAGCGTTTGGTTGCTTTTGCAGCGGTAGAAGGAATATTCTTTTCAGGTTCATTTTGTTCTATTTTTTGGTTGAAAAAGAGAGGATTAATGCCAGGTCTTTCATTTTCAAACGAACTTATTTCTCGTGATGAGGGCTTACATTGTGATTTTGCTTGTTTATTATACAATGAGCATTTAGAAAATAAACTTTCTAAACAAGCAGTGAAAGAAATCATAATGGATGCTGTTGCTATTGAAAAAGAATTTGTAACGGATGCTATACCTGTACGTTTAATTGGTATGAACAGTGATTTAATGGCTCAATACATTGAATTTGTTGCTGACCGATTATTAATGGAATTAGGGAACGAAAAAGTGTACAACACACCTAATCCGTTTGATTTTATGGATATGATTTCAATTCAAGGAAAAACAAATTTTTTCGAGAAAAGAGTTGGAGAATACCAAAAAGCAGGTGTTTTAAATGGGAAAGAAAGTCACGGTTTTACTACAGATGAAGACTTCTAAATAAAAAATTAATATTAAATCAAAAAAATATGTACGTAGTAAAAAGAGACGGTAGAAAAGAGCCTGTGAAATTCGACAAAATAACTGCTCGAATTATTAAAATGTGTTACGGTTTGGATCCTTTGGTTTCTCCTGAAGCGGTAGCAATGAAAGTAATCGAAGGTATTTATGATGGTGTTACCACTACAGACCTTGACGATTTAGCTGCAGAAGTATCAGCAGCAAAAACAATTGATCACCCTGATTATGCGCTTTTAGCATCTCGTATTGCAGTTTCAAATCTTCATAAAGAGACGAAAAAGACGTTTTCTGAAGTAATGGAAGATTTATACAGATACTGCGATCCTAAAACAGGTGAAAAGGCAGCATTATTAGCAGATGATGTGTATAAAGTAATTTCAGAGAATAAAGACTTGTTAGATTCAAGTATTATTTATGACCGTGATTTTAAATACGATTATTTTGGATTTAAAACATTAACACGTTCATACTTAATGAAATTGAACGGTGAAATTGCTGAACGTCCACAACAAATGTTAATGCGTGTATCTATTGGAATTCACAAAGATGACATCCAATCAGCTATCAAAACGTATAACTTGATGTCGGAAGGATGGTTTACGCATGCTACACCAACATTGTTTAATGCAGGTACTCCAAAACCACAAATGTCTTCTTGTTTCTTATTGACAATGAAAGAAGATAGTATTGCTGGAATTTATGACACATTGAAAAATTGTGCTCAAATTTCACAATCTGCAGGTGGTATCGGTTTATCAATTCATGATGTTCGTGCAAAAGGTTCTTATATTAAAGGGACAAACGGTGAATCTAATGGTATTGTACCTATGTTACGTGTATTTAATGACACAGCTCGTTACGTTGATCAAGGTGGAGGTAAAAGAAAAGGTTCTTTTGCAATTTACTTAGAGCCATGGCATTCAGATATCTTTGATTTCTTAGACTTGAAAAAGAATCATGGAAAAGAAGAAGCACGTGCAAGAGATTTATTCTATGCTTTATGGATACCCGATTTATTCATGAAACGTGTGAAAGAAAATGGAACTTGGACATTAATGTGTCCGCATGAGTGTCCAGGATTATCAGATACACATAGTGCTGAATTCGAAGCTTTGTATACAAAATACGAAACTGAAGGAAAAGGTAGAAAAACAATAAAAGCGCAAGATTTATGGTTCAAAATTTTAGAATCACAAATTGAAACTGGAACTCCTTATATGTTGTACAAAGATGCTGCAAATGCAAAATCTAATCAACAAAATTTAGGAACAATCAAGTCTTCAAACTTGTGTACAGAAATAATTGAATACACAGCTCCAGACGAAATTGCAGTTTGTAACTTGGCTTCAATTGCTTTACCAAAATTTGTTACTGAAGAAGGCGTTTTTGATCACGATAAATTATTCGAAGTTTCTTACCAAGCTGCTGTTAACTTGAACAAAGTAATTGATGAAAATTACTATCCAGTTGAAGAAGCAAGAAATTCAAATATTCGTCACCGTCCAATTGGTTTAGGTGTTCAAGGTTTGGCTGATGCGTTTATTATGATGCGTTTCCCATTCGAATCACCTGAAGCAAGACAATTGAATAAAGAAATTTTTGAAACAATCTATTATGCTGCAATGACAGCTTCTAAAGATTTAGCGAAAGTTGATGGTCCTTATGCTTCATTCGAAGGTTCACCAGTATCTAAAGGTATTTTCCAACCAGATATGTGGAATGTTACTCCATCTCCACGTTGGGAATGGGATGTATTGAAAGAAGAAGTTAAAAAATACGGTGTACGTAACTCATTGTTATTAGCTCCAATGCCAACAGCTTCTACAGCTCAAATTTTAGGAAATAACGAATGTTTTGAGCCTTATACATCAAATGTTTATACAAGACGTGTACTTTCAGGTGAATTCATCATTGTAAACAAACATTTATTGAAAGACTTAGTAAAAGCAGGATTGTGGACAAAAGAAATGCGTCAAACAATTATGTCAACTAGTGGTTCAATTCAAAATATCTCTGAAATTCCTCAAGAATTAAAAGATCTTTACAAAACAGCTTGGGAAATTTCTCAAAAATCAATCATAGATCTTGCTTCTGATAGAGGTGCATACATTTGCCAATCTCAATCATTGAATATCTTTATGGAAAATGCAAACTTTGGAAAATTAACTTCTATGCATTTCTACGGATGGGAAAAAGGATTGAAAACTGGAATGTATTACTTAAGAACTAAAGCAGCAACAGATGCTATTAAATTCACAGTAGATAAAGCAATGGTTTACGATTCAACTCAAGAAGATGTTGATCAACAAAATGCAATCGCATGTTCTTTGGAAAATCCAGAAAACTGTGAAATGTGTTCAGGGTAGAAAATAATTATTGATTTATAATGTTTGAATTATAATTAGATTAAAAAAATTATAATAGGTGATATCTGAAAAGGTATCACCTTTTTTATTTTTACTAATTTCCGCTTTGGAGGGGGATAAAGGGGGGAGTAAACTTAATCATATAAACAAATCCTAAAATAACATCCATTTAAAAGGGAGGAAATTCTCAAAGTCTAATGAGTAATGTCTTGCTGTCTTACGTCTTTTTGAGTATTTTTACATAAAAATATTCAAAATTATGAGTTGTTCAAATTGTAGCTCGGGTGGAGGAACACCAAGAGGCTGTCAAAATAATGGTAACTGTAGTTCTGGTGGATGTAATAAATTGGAAGTGTACGATTGGTTGGTAAATATGTCATTACCTGGAAATCAAGCACCCTATGATATAGTTGAAGTAAGATTTAAAAATAGTAGAAAGAATTTTTATAGAAACAGCAAAGGATTGTCTTTACAAGTTGGAGATGTTGTTGCTGTTGAAGAAACTTCAGGTCATGATATAGGTGTCATTTCTATTGTTGGAGAATTAGCCAGAATTCAAGTGAAGAAAAAAGAAACCAATTTCAAACCATTGGAATCTAAAAAAATATATCGAATTGCATCGCAAGAAGATATTGATAAATGGATAAAGGCTCGTTCATTAGAGGAAGATTTAATGAGGCGTTCACGCGTTATGGCAATTGAATTAGCATTGGAAATGAAAATTTCAGATGTGGAATATCAAGGAGACTTAACAAAAGCTACATTTTATTATACTGCTGAAGGAAGAGTAGATTTTCGTCAGTTAATAAAAAATATGGCTGAAGAATTCAAAGTACGTGTAGAAATGCGTCAAATAGGTTCTCGTCAGGAAGCTTCTCGTTTAGGTGGGATTGGATCTTGTGGTAGAGAGTTATGTTGTTCAACTTGGTTGACTGATTTCCGTTCCGTTTCAACTTCAGCTGCACGATACCAACAATTATCACTTAATCCTCAAAAATTAGCTGGTCAATGTGGTAAATTAAAGTGTTGTTTGAACTATGAATTGGATATGTATATCGATTCAATGAAGTCATTTCCGAAATCAGAAATACGATTAAAAACAGATAAAGGTTCTGCTTATCACATTAAAACAGATGTTTTCAAACGTCAAATGTGGTATGTCTATGAAGGAGATAGTGGTTCAGGATTAATTGCTTTGACACCAGAACGAGTAAAAGAAATAATTGAATTAAATATTTCAGGTAACAAACCAAAAGAATTAGCTGAATTTGTTACACCGTTAGCCGTTAAAGAACCTGATTATTCAAATGTAGTAGGACAAGATAGTTTGAATAGATTTGAAAATTCATTTAAAAAGAAAAAAAATAAGGCAAAACCAAATACAACACAAAATTCAACATTCAAACCAAATCCAAGAGCTCAGAAACCTTCTGATATGGGTGAAAATAACGTTGAAAAAGTTGTACATAAGCCAAATCCACATCCAAAAAGATTACAGCAAATAAATAATCCTGTTCAAGCAACTTCACAACAAGTAATAGTTGGAGAGACTCCTGTAATAAAAGCGAATCCAAACAAAAAAAGAAAAAATAATCGAAATAAACCAAAACCAACAAATACTGGGAATAATGAGACTATTGCGTAATTTTTTGTTGTTTTTTATTTTAGGAGTAAGTACAATTTCTTGTTCAGAAAAGCCATTTTACGAAAAAGTATATTCATTTGATGGAAACGAATGGACACAGCGTGTAAAACCAAGTTTCACAGTAGATGTAAAGGATATTGAAAAGGAATACAATTTTATTATTACTTTGAGAACTACCACTGATTATAAATACAGTAATTTATGGATTTATATGAATACAATAACTCCAGATGGAACCAAAGCACGTGAACCTTTCCAAATTCAAATAACGAATCCAGATGGAAGTTGGGCGGGAATAAAAACGGGTACTATTGTGGAACATCCTCTTCAATTCAATAAACGCAAACTACCTAAGAAAGGAAAGTATACATTTATATTGGAGCAAGGTATTACTGAATCAAAAATAGATGAAGTTTTAGATATTGGTTTTAGAGTTACAGAATCAATCTCAAAATAAAATTAAAAAGATATTTCAAAAAAAATGCCCTTAATCAATGATTAAGGGCATTTTTAATATGTATTAATACTTATGATTTCAATGCTTCAGCACCACCTACAATCTCTAATATTTCACTAGTAATTGCAGCTTGACGAGCTTTGTTGTAACCAATAGTTAATGTTTTTTTCATTTCAGCAGCATTATCTGTTGCTTTGTGCATTGCTGTCATACGAGCACCATGTTCAGATGCATGAGAATCCAATAAACCTTTAAAAAATTGAATTTTTAAAGATTTTGGGATAAGATCCAAAACAATTTCTTGCTTAGAAGGTTCAAATATATAATCTCCTATAGTTTCATTATTATCTAATACTGGAGAAATAATCGGTAACAATTGTTCTGCTTTTACTTCTTGTGAAGCTGCATTAACAAAACTATTATAAACCACAATTACTTTATCAAATTCACCTTGAACAAAACTATTCATAATTGAATTTGTAATTATAGCTGAATTTGAAAAAGTCAACTTTGAAAAAATATCCTCAACTTCAACAATATCATCATTTATAAAGTAATGATCTGTTTTTTTATAAACATCCTTAATTTTTTTACCTAAACAAAGAACCTTAGTGTTTATACCATTATACTCTTCATTAATTAATAAATTAACTCGTTTAATTACATTATTGTTAAAACCTCCACATAAACCACGATTAGAAGTTATACCAACAATTAAAACATTTTTAATATCTCTATGCTCTGAATACGCATTTTCAGATAAGTCTAAAGAAGAACTTAAATTCGTCAATATATCTTTAAGCTTTACAGCATAAGGGCGCATCTGAGTGATTGCATCTTGTGCTTTTTTTAACTTTGATGCAGATACCATCTTCATAGCAGAAGTAATCTGCATTGTAGATCCAACTGAAGCTATTCGATTACGTATTTCTTTTAAATTTGCCATCTTATTTTGGATTGTTGGGACAGGGCAAGCCCTGTCCTTACATCAATATCAATATTTATCTGCGATTTCTCTAGCTACTTTTGTTAAAGTATCTGTGATTTCATCTGTATATTTTCCAGCTTTAAGAGCAACTAAAACATCTTTGTGTTTAGCATCTAAATAATTTAAGTACTCAGTTTCAAATTCTTTTACTTTCGCAACTGGAACTTTTTGAATTAATCCTTTAGTACCAACAAAAATAATTGCAATTTGTTTTTCAACTGAATAAGGATTTCCTTCTCTTTGTTTCAAAATCTCAACATTACGAGCACCTTTATCAAGTACTGATTTTGTTGCTTGATCTAAATCAGAACCAAATTTAGCAAATGCTTCTAATTCACGGAATTGAGCTTGATCCAATTTCAAAGTACCTGCAACTTTTTTCATTGATTTAATTTGAGCATTACCCCCAACACGAGATACAGAAATACCTACGTTAATAGCTGGACGAATACCTGAATTAAATAAATCCGAATCTAAGAAAATTTGACCATCCGTAATAGAAATTACGTTTGTTGGAATATATGCAGCAACGTCTCCAGCTTGGGTTTCGATAATAGGAAGTGCCGTTAAAGAACCACCACCTTTTACTTTACCTTTCAATGATTCTGGTAAATCATTCATTTTCGCAGCAATTTCATCACTGTTAATAATTTTCGCAGCGCGCTCTAGTAATCTTGAGTGCAAGTAGAAAACGTCACCTGGATATGCCTCACGTCCTGGAGGACGACGTAATAACAAAGAAACCTCACGGTAAGCAACAGCTTGTTTAGATAAATCATCATAAACAATCAATGCTGGTTTACCTAAATCTCTAAAATACTCACCAACAGCAGCACCTGTCATTGGGGAATAGAACTGCATAGCTGCAGGATCAGATGCATTTGCAGCAACAATAACTGTATAAGCCATTGCACCTGCATCTTCTAATTTTTTAACAATACCAGCAACTGTAGATCCTTTTTGACCAATAGCAACGTATACACAGAAAACCGGTTCACCTCTATCGTAAAATTCTCTTTGGTTGATAATCGTATCAATTGCAATTGTAGTTTTACCTGTTTGACGGTCACCAATGATTAACTCACGTTGTCCACGTCCTACTGGAATCATCGCGTCAATTGACTTAATTCCTGTTTGAAGAGGCTCAGTAACCGGTTGACGGAAAATTACGCCCGGAGCTTTACGCTCGATAGGCATTTCAAATAACTCACCTGTAATTGGTCCTTTACCATCGATTGGGTTACCTAATGTATTGATAACACGACCAACTAAACCTTCACCTACTTTTACAGATGCAATACGACGAAGACGTTTTACTGTATCTCCTTCTTTAATAGATTGAGAACGTCCCAAAAGAACGGCACCTACATTATCTTCTTCAAGATTTAATGCAATTGCTTGCAATCCACCGTCAAATTCAATTAATTCTCCGTATTGAACTCCTGTAAGTCCATAAATACGAGCAATACCATCTCCTATTGAAAGAACGGTACCTACTTCTTGAAGTTCTGTTTCAGATCTGAAACCTGATAACTGTTCTCTTAAAATTGCAGAAACTTCTGCTGGTTTTACATC
>CANCQX010000105.1 GCA_947380375.1 Flavobacteriales bacterium | reverse complement strand
CTTTCAATTATTTAAATTCACTAAAAATTGCTTTGTTTTTTTTGAATATAGATGAAAATTTAAACAAGAAATTAAGAATGAAGTCGCTCTTTTTAAAGGATTAATCGTTTCATAATTAATCTGTTGTGTTTATGTTAAAACTAAATTTTTTTATTGATTTAAATAGTCATACTTTTACTTAAATTTAAAGAGTGTTTATGAAATTTACTACTTTCCTATTTTCAATATTTTGTTTTTCGATTACTTTATTTTCAAAACCAATTGACTCGAATACGGCCAATTTAATTGCAAATAGTTTTTTGAAAAACAAGATTCAAAAACTTAAAAAAAGTGCTTTAAATTTAGAGTTACATCATATTTCGGTTGAATCAAATCAACTAAATCTTGAAAAAACAACAACTAATTTATTTTATATATTTAATTTTTTAAATTCAGATGGGTTCATAATTGTCGCGGCCGATGATCGTGTAAATCCTATTTTGGGTTATTCTTCAGAAAAAGATTTTGACATTTCAAAAGCACCGCAGCCAGTATTGTCTTGGTTAAATAGATGTAATGAACAAATAACAAGAATTATTTCTGATGATAATTCACCAATTCATCCAGAATGGGAAGAAATAAAAACGGGTAAAAAATTGGTTAAAAGCGGAAATCTTCAAGTACTTCCTTTATTAAAAACAAATTGGGACCAATATCCTTTTTACAATGATTCGTGTCCTAAAGATCCCGTTTCAAAATCTTTATCAGTAACAGGATGCGTTGCAACAGCAATGGCTCAAACGTTAAAATTTTGGAATTATCCTCCACAAGCTCTTGGAAGTAATCAATATCGTTTACCAGGATTCGGAATGCTAAAAGCTGATTTTAGTAAATCGAAATATAATTGGTCAAATATGGCGAATAGTATTAATTCCTCAAATCCTTCAATTGCTTTATTAATGAAAGATTGTGGTTTGGCGGTGAATATGCAATATAGTTCAATTGGTAGCGGTGCTTGGGTTTCAGGCAGAACTGCACCAACAGCTGAATATGCTTTAATTAATAATTTTGGATATTCAAATTCGATGACTTCAAAATTGAAGGATTCATATACTGATGCTGCTTGGATTTCATTATTAAAAGCTGAATTTGATTCTTCTAGAGTAGTAATCTATTATGGTTATACCAATGATTTATTGTCTGGACATTGTTTTGTTGCTGATGGCTATGATGTAAATAATTTTATTCACATTAATTGGGGATGGGGAGGTTATGCTAATGGATATTTTAATGTAAGTGCTTTAACTCCAAGTACATCTTATAATTTTTCTACACAAGATGGGGCTATTTTTGGTATTAAACCAGCTACTTGTTCAGATGGATTAATCGGAAATTCTGAAATTTGTTTAGGAAGTACTTCTAATTTAAAATCTACTATAACAGGTGGTAATTGGATTTCTTCAGACTCTAAAATTGCCGATGTTTCAAGCGATGGAATTGTTACAGCTTATAAAATAGGAGAAGTTACAATCACGTATAATTTACCTGTAGCATCTAGTTGTTTGAACAATACGTCGTTTTCTAAATTAATTAAAATCGTCGGTGCTCCTATAAAACCATCATTAATTTTTGGCGATTCTACTCTTTGTCAATTTGAAACGAAACAATATTCAGTTGCTAATTCCATATATGGTAATTGGACAAGTTTTGATTCTAAAATAAATGTTTTTAGTGATGGTAGGGTACAAGGAATTTCTGCAGGTAAATCCAAGTTAACCTATAATTATGGTAATGTTTGTTATTACGATACGATAAATAAATGGGTTAATGTTAAAGCTACTGCTACATTACCTATAATTAAAGGTTTAGATTCTTTATGTGTAAATTCTACTGCTCAATATACAAATTCGATTGTGGGCGGTATTTGGTCAATTCTAGATATGAATAGTACAATTTCAACTTCTGGTCTTTTGAAAGGATTAGTTGGAGGTAAAACGATAGTAGTGTATTCTAAAAAAGGAACTAATGGTTGTATTGGAAAAGTAAGCAAAACAATCAAAATTAAAACAATTCCATACCCAGTAATTCAAGGTCCAGATTCATTATGTCTTAATTCAACAACACTATATAATGCTTCATTACCCAATGGTACTTGGTCTGTTTTAAATAGTAATTTAACGAATTCAAATGGTAAAATCTTTGCAAAAACAGTAGGTTCAAGTGGAGTGAAATATGCATTAACTGTAAACGGATGTTCTAATACAGTTGTAAAAAATATTATTATTAAAGCTTTACCTACTATTGGTACTATTTCAGGTCCAACTTCATTTTGTGGTGCTTCAACGGCAGCTTATATCGCTTCTGTAAAAGGAGGGATTTGGAATATTAGTAACACGCCTATTTTTGGGATTTCGCAAACTGGTACTATAACTTCTAATAATACAGTTAATAGTTCGGCCGTAATCACCTATACTACTAATGCTAAAAATTGTTCTAACTCAATAAGTAAATCAATAAGTGTTGTAGCGATACCAAATGCGACAATTACTGGAAAAGACATATTAATAGAAAAACAACAAGTTGCTTTCGTTTCTTCTTCAACAGGTGGTGTTTGGTCTGTATCGGATAATCATTTAACAATTACTTCAACAGGATTGGTTACAGCTGTTTCAGCGAATACTAGCATTGGTACATTGGTTAAATATACTATTATAGGAACAGGTGTATGTGCAGGAAAAACTACTATTGCAACAAAAAATGTAAGCGTACTACCAGCAAATAAAGTAATTATTTCTAGTGTTTCAGCATTAAATATTTATCCAAATCCCACTTCTGGGATTATTTATGTTGGTAATGTAAGCAACGTTTCTAGAATTGTTTTAGTAGATTTATCAGGAAGAGTTTTACAAGATGATAAAATAGATACACTTACAAATAGTGTTGATTATTGTAATTTTAATAATGGAAATTATTTTCTTTTAGTAACATCAGAGGATAATACTGTTTTGAGTATTCCTATTATAATTCAATAATTCTAAAGCTTATCTAGATTATTCAATTTAATATCTATTAAAAAAATGCTCTAACTTCCATTCCACCAGAGTGAATTGTTTTATTATTTTCAGATTTTCTCCCATTGTATTGAAATGAAATCTGAAGTGTTTTAGAAATAGAATGTTGATAGCCTAAATTCCACGTATAATTTATTCCTGGCTTTAAAGCTTCCAACATTTCAAATCCTAAAGCTGAATTTTGAACTCCAGAATATTTTATATTTACAGTTGTAAATGTTCCGTGTAAACTTCCCTTCTCTGCTCGATTGTATTTAAAAGTTGATCCCAACTCTTTTACCACTGCAACATCACCTCCGTATTGCTCCGAATTTTGTTTATCTGAATATCTTCCATCAATAGAAACTCTAAAAGTAGTTGAGGGTTGAAAAATAAGACTTGGTTTAATAAAATAGTAATTTAAATAATAATTTCGACCTGAAGTATAATCTGCTGCAGCGACTTTAATTCCTTTCTGACCAGAAGTTTCAATTGTAATTACCTTTTTGATATTCCATCGAATAGCAACTTCATTATAAGTAGTTTGGCGTGAATCAAAACCACTTGCTAATAAAATTTTACTTCTTGTGTCTTGGTATGTATATTCTGCATTTACAATACTTGATGTTCGGTTAAAAAATAAAGTATTTCTGATATTACTCGTTGTTGAAATTAAATTTGTGTCACGAATGGCAGTAGAAAATGGATTAAAAGCATCATTACCAGTAAATAAATTTGTTTTACGACTCATTCGAATTCTAGCTTGATTTGAAAAGCGAGAGAAGAGTTTTCTGATATCGGCCTTATTGGACCAAATTCTTTCAGGTCTCCAAAAAATTCCTTGGTTGAATTCGTTCGAATAAGTTTTTACATACGTATTACTTGGAGTGAAAACACGGATATAACTTGCTTGATCTACATATTGTGCAATCTCAAATTCATTTAAATCTTTGACTCCATCACTGTTATAATCTATCCAAGTGTAAACTCCTTGACCATCATTTACTTTGATATAAAGGAACTCTTTTTTAAGTTCTAGTCCTGAACCAATTTCATAGAAATTATTCCAAGTTAAAGCTCCTTTCCAAGCTCTTAATTCATAATCTATTCTTCCTAATAAGGTATTTTCAGGAGTTTGATTGAGTAAATTGGTATTGACTACTTTTAGTTCTCGATAACTTGTGATAATATTTATCGTCTGATTTTTTAAACTAACTAATTTTATTTCACCCCCTGCTGTTTTTGCTCGAGCAACCGGTATTAAACGTGAACTATCTGACCTTTGATCAAATCGCTCTCTATAAAAAATCTTGTAATTATTTTTACTAGAGTCACCGTTCGAAATATAAAATTGATAATCATAAAATTGATAACTTGATTTTTCTAATGTATTAGCAAGACTTCGATACGAATTGATTTCGTGATCGTCTTTAAAGCCAACTCGAAAAGATTGAATACTTTTTGAAATTTCTGATTTGTGCCTTGTGAATTGGTTTTTTAAATTTACATTACTTGATAAATAACTAGCATCCCAATTTGCGTCAACTCCTTTTTTATGCCATTTACCATTACTTTTAGTTCTTAATCCTTGATAATCTGTACCTATTATAAAATGTTGACCTTCAATATTTATATTACCATATTTATTTTGTTTAAAATTCAAACCTCCAGTAGTAGCCACTTGATTTCCTTTAAAACCTTTATTCCTTGTGTTCCAATCTCTATCAAATTCAACCGCTCGGTATTGCTCTATTGGACTAAAATTTTTATCTAAGGTTTCTACTTCTAATTTTGGTTCTAAATTCCAATTTGAAACGGAATCACGACCCAAAGGAATGGAACCTAATAAACGAGTTCGAATAGCCATACTCGCATCGTCTTTTCTATCTTTTAAAGAAAAAGTATTGATGTCATTTTTGGAATAAGCGACCTCCGATTCTAATTTTAAGCCTTTGCTTATATAATAGGTAATCCCTGATGAAACCATCTGTTTTTGTTTGGGGGTAACTAAAAGACGTGACGGTGAATAATCACCTTGAGAAACACCATTTATAGGCGAAACCCATTTATAAACTTTTCCCAGCGCATTAAAATTACTAAATACATAATTTCCTTTTCCCTTCCCAACAAATTCAAAAACAGCTTTAAAATAAGCTGAATCCTTGTTTGCAGAATATACTAACACGGAATCATATCCTAAAGAATCTATAATTTTATATAGAACCTGATTGTCTAAATATCCTATGGAATCAATACTAGAACTTCTCGCCAACTTTAAACTATCTCCAATACTAGCCAATAAAAGTTTTTGATTATTTGTTAAGTTTTGCTGTAATGGCTGACTTTTAGCATCTTGTTCGGTATAACCGTTAATCCAAAAATCAAGTTTTTTTGAGTGATAAGTTGTGGCCGATTGAATTAAAGATCGTGCATAATTTTGATCTGAATATTGAAATTCAATTACAATTCGAGAGTCCTTTGTAATCTGATTTCTTGAGGTAAATGTGACTTCTGAAGAATTATAATTCACAACATAGTCGTATTCTTGTCCCCTAGCCAATAATCGCCCATCAATGTAAACATTTTCTGTACCTGCCAAAACAATTATAAAAGGCTCATTTTCATTGCCCTTTAAACGATAAGGACCTTGATTACCTTCTATTCCAGGAATAATTTGTCGTGCAAATTTCCCTTTTGATAAAGCCCCACTCACTTGTGTTTTCCAAACGTGATTTGTATCAATTCCCCAAGAATGTTCTAATGTTAATCCTTGTGCTCGTTTTCTGTAGGTCATAAAATAACCCTGAGGTTTTTTTAGCCAAAAATCACCTGCAATTAATTTAAATTTATCATTGTAGATTTGTATGAAGATTTGATCAAATTCTTGTAATTTATTGGTATTTCCATCTGCTTGAATAGGTAAATTATTATCAGAAACGGAGGCCAATAGTTTTAAATTTGGTGTAATATCTCCCGATAATTCGAGATTTAAGGATGAATTAACCGCTAAATTTTGATTATTACCAAAAGCTATTCCCCTTGAAATACTTCCCGATTTTGTTATCCCAGAACCTCCAAAAATATCTTCTTGTGAATCTTTCGAACTAATTAAAAATTTATCACGTTCGCCCTTTTGTTGGTAATAAATTATACTTGAATCCCTATCTCCATAAACCTTACTTAAATTTATAGAAATTACGCGGTAACTTATTATTAAAGAATCGGAACATTGATTAAAAACAAGCAACTTTCCGTGTGCATAATCCAATTCATAATCATTTCGTGAAAGTTGAATTGCACCACACATTAACTTAAATGAGTTCGGATAAATCGTTAAAGTGTCTAATAATATCGTATCATTTGTGGACGCAATTGTTCGTGTACGAAAACTTGTTTCTTGCGATAATCCCGCAAAAGAGAAACAAAGAAACACTATGAAAACGCAACTACGCACCCACTTTAACATCCATACAAATATACAACGTATAATGTAGAAAAATAGTATGGTATAAATAGTGTATTAAAGATGCTTTATCATACGATTAAAGAAAAAAATTCCTATTTATTCAAACAATACTAATCCATTAGATGTATCATAGAACCCTGAAACTATTTTTATTTTTCCAGAATTAATCTGTTCCTTTAAATAAGGGCTTTCAGTTAAGATTTCAGCAATAGAGTTGTTCGTATTGGTTTTAATTACATCATTTAATAATTGAGGATTTTCGATTATTGAATGACTATCACAATTACAGTCGTGAACAGCTTTTTCAATTTTTGAAGTAATAGAAGTTACGTTACCTTCTCCTTTTGAACTGATTGCATAGGTAACCGCTCCACAATTGGAATGTCCTAAAACTACAATAAGTTTGGTGCCAATTTTTTGACAAGCAAATTCTATACTCCCTAAAATTTCTGGATTGATAATATTACCCGCTATTCGTATTGAAATGACATCCCCCAATCCAAGGTCAAATATGATTTCTGGACTTGTACGAGAATCAATACAAGAAACAACTATAGCAATTGGATTTTGGTTATTAGAAGTCGCATTTATTTGTTGGCTATAATATTTTTCAATTAAATCACCATCAGCAAATCTTTTATTCCCTTCTTTTAAAATTTCTAATACATTTTCAGGTGTTAATTTCTCTTGGTCTTCTTTATCAATTACATTTACGAATTGAACCTGATCATCTATTTGAAAAGCATCTTTCAATCCAAAAATATTAAGACTGATATTATTTTCTACTGCTACTGTATTTTTAAACGTTTTAATCAATTCAATAATATCATCATCTATATAATCACTATACCTTGCATCCAAAATTACATTTGAGTTATTAGGGATTTTCCATAATGCTTTTTTGATAGAAGCCTTATTTAAAAATGAAACTTGATTCGGTAATTCAATCTTAATAGTTTCTTTTACACTTACTCTTTCTCTTTTTATTTTGAAAGGATTTTTATAATTACTGATTAATAAAAACAAAATACTAATTGCCAAACCGATTAAAACTCCTATTAATAGATCCGTAAATAAAATAGCTAAAACAGTTGAGATAAACGGAATAAATTGCTTCATCCCTTTTTTAAATTTATCCTTAAAAATTGAAATTTTCGCTAATTTATAACCTGTTAAAATAAGTATCGCAGCTAAAGAAGAAAGCGGTATTAGATTTAAAAAAGGACTAATTAATAAAATACTTCCTAATAATAAAATTCCGTGAAAAATGGTTGACATTTTAGTTTCGGCACCTGCATTTATGTTTACAGAACTTCTTACAATTACAGATGTCACAGGAATTCCACCTAACAAACCTGAACAAATATTTCCAATACCTTGTGCCACCAACTCTCTATTTGGTGATGAGATACGTTTTTTTGGATCTATATTTTCAACCGCTTCTAAATTCAATAACGATTCAAGTGAAGCAATTGCTGCAATTGTAACCGCTACAATCCATACTTGATAGTTCCCTATACTTTTAAAATCAGGAGTTGTAATGATTGATGAAATATTTTTAATTTCAGGTATATGAACTAAATGATCTTTGTGAATAAACAAAAAGGGGATATAATGGTAAAAGATTTGATTTATAAAAACACCAAATAATACTACAAATAATGATGCAGGAATTTTTTTAAGCCATTTAATCGGCAATCGATTCCAGTAAATCATTGTAATTATAGATAATACAGAAATTACTATTGATCCGTAAGAAAAATAATTTAAGATATTTAATAACTCGGAAAATGTATTCTCATTATCTGATTGAGCAAATGAAAAATCTTCTTCGGGAACGCTGTCATAACCAAAAGCGTGTGGTATTTGTTTTAATATTAATATTATCCCAATTGATGCTAATAAACCTTTTATCACATTAGTTGGGATGTAATTTGCAATTACACCACCTCTTAAAACGCCAGCAATATATTGAAACACACCTGCTATCACTAAAGCTAATAAAAATGCTTCAAAACTTCCTAACTTCATTATTGCAGATAATACCACAGCTGTTAAACCAGCAGCAGGTCCACTTACACTGGTATTAGATTTACTAATAAAACCAACAACAACCCCACCTACTACACCAGATATAATTCCCGAAAGTAAAGGAGCCCCACTCGCTAAAGCTACCCCTAAACATAGTGGAAGTGCTACTAAAAACACAACAATACTTGCGGGTAAATCTGACTTTAATTTTGAAAACATGTAACGTAATTAAATTTTGTTATTTTTTTGTTAAAAATAATTATTAAAGCCGATAAATACTATATAAATTAAAAAATATAATTTCAACTCAAAATAAAAGACTATTCACTACTTTTAGTCTTTATTAAACTTCTATTTTGAAATATTCTCAAGAAACTGAATACACAATTATCCCTGGCAGGGGACTTATTACTGAAAGCGCTATTAAATTAAGACACGATTACCTTGTTAATCAAGGGTTTGATCTTGAAAATATCAGTAAATATTTCATTGACAATGTAAGTATTCAGAATAAAATAGAATCTTTTATTGGTACAGTAGAAATTCCTTTAGGGATTGTAGGACCGTTACTTTTTTGTGATGAGGGAAAAGAAGAATTTGTATATACTGCTTCTGGAACGATTGAAGGTGCTTTAGTTGCAAGTATGAATCGAGGTGCAAAAGCGATTAGTTTAAGTAAAGGTTTCTCTGCAACCGTAGTACATAAAAAAATGGTGCGCTCCCCTCTTTTTATTTTAGAAAACTATTCAGACGTTGAAATTTTTAAAAATTGGATCAACAACGAATTCATTAGAATTAAAAAAACTGCCGAAAAACATTCAAATTACGCGAAGTTAATTTCATTAAATATTCACGAATTCGAAAAGAATGTTCACGTGAAATTTGAATATACAACAGGCGATGCTTCTGGGCAGAATATGACTACCAATTGTACTTGGCATGCAATGCTCTGGATTGTAAAACAATTTCAAAAGGATACAGGAATTGTTATTCCCCATTATGTGATTGAAGGAAATGGTTCGTCGGATAAAAAAGTATCGCAATTTTTGATCGATAGTGGAAGAGGAACAAGTGTAACTGCTGAATGTTTTTTAGAAGACAATGTAATAAAGAAAGTTCTTCGAACAACTTCAGAAGATATATTTCGTTGTTTCGAACCATCGCTTCAAATGTCTAAAATTGATGGTATGATTGGCTACAACATTAATGTAGCAAATGCTATTGCGGCCATTTTCGTAGCAACAGGACAAGATTTAGGCTCTCTGCATGAATCTTCTATTGGAATTTTAAACATTGAAAAAAAAGAAAATGGCTTAAGCTTTAAACTTTGCTTGCCATCTTTGGTGGTAGGTACTGTTGGTGGTGGAACAAATCTTCCTAAACAAAGTGAAGGTTTAAGAATTATGAAATGTGAAGGAAGTGGAACTGTTGAAAGATTTGCGAAATTAATTGCAGGTTTTGCATTGTCACTTGAAATTTCAACTTGCTCTGCTATTGCAGGAGGCGAATTTGCAAAAGCACATGAAAAATTAGGAAGAAATAAACCCGCTTAAAATAGATAGTTTAAGCAAACTAAACCAAATACATTACTGGACGTTTTAATGATAATTCTCAATTCATGAATTGAGAAACAACATTCCATAAGCTATTTTATGGTAATAACTTTGTTTGTGCAATAAACGATGTATTTACTTATAAAAATAAAATTATGGAAACATTAACTTCAAAGTTATTTTTCGAACAAATCAATTCAAATAGTCTACAACCTTCATTTACGTTGAAGGGAATGGTAAAAAAAACAGACGACGATACAGAGGTCTTATTTGCGAGAAAGGGTGATTTGATGAATTGGGTCAAAATCCCTGCGTTTATGATTGAATCCGTAGATATCATAAAAACATATTTATCTGATAATCAAATAACTGCACTTGTTAAGATTCATTTTAAAACACCAACATCAATTGAAGGCGAAGTTTATTTCAAACTTCTAACTACTTCTGAATCTGGTTGTGGATGCGGATGCGGATGTACCTCTTTTCATAGAGATAAAGATTTTAGTTGTTCTTCTTACGGAAAATGTAATTCAACTATTGGATGTAGTCCACATCACGGATAACCGGCGGTCGTGTAACTTAATTCAAATGGAGAGGGTGTCCGAAAAGTCGAGACATCCTCTTTCAATTTATAGAAGTTGGATTAAAAATTGTCAAAACGAGGCTTTCGAAGAGATAAAAAGCGCAGTTTACTTGTGTAAATGAGCATTTTTATAT
>CANCQX010000104.1 GCA_947380375.1 Flavobacteriales bacterium | reverse complement strand
GAGTTGGTAAAAAAAGATCTAGTTTACCGTTAATTATTGAGATGTCTCACATTCAGGCATTTTATTCAAATCAAGCTCCAGATGCTATTTCGAATTTACAAGAAGCTTTGAATATACCCGGAATTACAGATGTTCAACGTGCTGAAATTAAAATGCAATTGGCAGATATTATGGTGTTAAAAGGGGATATTTGGGAAGCTTCTTTATACTATATGCAAATCGATAAAGACTTTAAATTTGAACCCATAGGTCACGAAGCAAAATTTAAAAATGCACGTATCTTTTACTACGATGGTGAATTTGATTTTGCTCAATCTCAGTTAAGTGTATTAAAAGAATCTACCTCAAAGTTGATTGCAAATGATGCGATGAAATTGTCTTTATTAATAACAGATAACTTTGGAATAGATAGTAATTATACGGCTATGACTTGGTTTGCAAACGGTGATTTATTGATTGAACAACACCGATACGATGAAGCTTTTGTTTTGTTTGACAGTATTGTTAAAAAATTTCCCTATCATAGTTTAGGCGATGAGATTTTATTAAAAAAATCCAAAGCAATGCAATTACAAGGAAAATGGATTGAAGCTGTTTCGTATTTAGAAGAATTGTTGAAATACAATTCAGAAGATATTTTAGCAGACGACGCCCTTTTTCAATTGGGTGATATTTATGAAAATCAACTTAATGACAAGGAAAAAGCTGCTGAATTCTATAAACGTATTTTATTTGATTACAAAGGTAGTTTATTCGGTGTAGAAGCACGAAAACGATTTAGAGCTATTAGAGGTGATAAATCAGATGAAATTTAAATCCTTTTTAGTTTTAAATTTTATTACAAAATCAATTATTCTATCTCTATAATAAAAACTAAAAAAGGGTGCCTAAAATAAGACACCCTTCAAAAAACTAGTTAGTTATTTATTCTTTATAAGAATGTATATCTTACTCCAAATGTTAATCCAACTGTCATATTATACGTTGCACTTCTTGGACTACTTGCAGGACTTGGTGTAATTAAATCTGAAGGGTTATGAATGTTTTTAGTAAAATTGTGATCTTCAGCATCAATAAAACCAACATCTCCCCTTACAGCTCCATCAATAGTGAAGTGTTCGTTTAATTTGTAACCAATACCAGCAGAAATCATCCCTCCAAAATCAGTTGAAACGAAAGCTTCTCTATAATTACTACTTAAAATTTTCTTGTTATTATCATACATTCTTGCATCTGCTAAAATACTTAATTGAGGTCCGATTTTACCAACAAAAACCATTTTATTTCCCATTGGTAAATTTAATGTCAACATTAATGGGATTTTAAGATATTGAAGAGATTTTAATCGCTCTTCACCTTTCCACTCGTATTTATCACCTTGAAAAGAATACAAAACATTCAAACCAATACCTACCTTTTCTGTAATTCCATACTGACCTGTGACACCAAAATGACCATTTATTGCAGTCTTTCCAGTATACAATTTACTATCCATATCAGCTTTGTTTAATAAATAACTCGCTTGAGGATTCGCTTCAAATCCTAATTGAAGACCTTTTTGAGCATCTGCTTTATTAAAAGAGATGAAAATTGCGGATGTAATTAATACAACCTTAAATACTTTTTTTTTCATAATTATTATTTTTTAATTATCCTGTTTTGTTAACTTTTTAACAATGCTGAAAACAGAAAAAACAACAAGGCTATTTTTGGTAAAAGTATTTCTAGCATAGAGGTATAGGAATGACCGTACTCAATAAATACCGAGATGTTTGTCAGTTAAGAATTACAAAAATGAATGATTTATTATGAAAATGGTATCAGGTCAAGAAATAGATGGAACTTATTATAAGATTATAATTAAGATGTGAAACTTATTGATTATTGAAAGAAACTATTATTTAAAATCATCAATAGAAATAAATAGGCACGAGCTTTAAATATAAAACTCGTGCCTATTTATTTAAGAGAAAATTATTTAATATTTAACGTAAAAAATACGTCGAGTTCTGAATTACCTGGAGCAAATGTTCCATTTTTTGTATTCGGTTGATGCTTAAGAACTCCTTCTAATCTTCCTGATGAAACTGTTCCATTTGTGGTAAATTCATTTTCTAAACCAATGTGAAATGGTGTTGGATTTGTATCGAAATCAGTAGCAACAATAGTCAAATTCGAACTTATTGCTCCTGAAGTGAAGAAAGAAAAGAAATGGAAATTACCCCTTTCTCTGATATCTTCCGTGATATCTGTAGCAGGATTTTTAGTTTCATCCAAGATTTTCACAGATACTTTATATTTGGTATCCTTTTGTAAATTAATAATTGCTTTACTCGTATCAGGAGCATTCTGATCATCAGGTGTTAAATCCTTCCAAACCGCCCAAGTAGTGTCAGAGGAATTACTTTTATTTTCAAATCTCAATTTTAGAGTTGTCATATATTCATTTGCTGCTACTGGAGGCGAAACAATTACTTCATCTTTTTTACACGATGAAAAACTTAAAATGGAAATTACGGCAATTATCAAACTTCCCTTTAAAGAAAAATCTATGTGTTTTTTTGATTTCATTTTTTGATATTTTAGAACATTAATTTTTTATTTCACAAGTAAATAACTTGTAATTTATTTAGAATTGAATGTCTAAAAAAGGTGGTCCTCTTGAATTAATTGTATTATTCGCAATAAGGATTAAGTGATTTTTATTAGAGTAATATTCTTGAAAATCTTTCCTGTAAAAATGAAGTATTTTTACTTTAAAAAGGGAAATAGGTGAATGGAAATTATGCTGGCATATCTCACATTTATCAGTATGTTTATTATGAATATGATTATCACTTCCTGAATGTTCACAGGTGTTTTTATTCTCATTTTCGTTGTGAGAATGATACATAAAAAGGCCTTGACTACTTATAAAAAAAAGTAGAACAAATAAACTTACTATCCTATTTCTATTTTTTTTACTCATTCTTTGAAGAGTTTAAAACAGAAAATGGAACCTTAATTCTCAAAGTGAAATTACGTCCTAATTCATTTGAATAGTACCTAAAACGATTTAAATAATCTCTATAAATTGTATTCGCTAAATTATTGACACTTAAATTAACAGATATAACCTGTTTTTTCAATAAAAAAGACGTTCCAAAATCTAAATTCATTAAAAAATAACCTTTAGGAGGTGAAACATAATCACTGTTAAGTGGAACATTTCGTTGTTGAGATACAACACTAGTAGAAAACTCGAAAAATAAATTACTCATTTTTTTAAATGTTTCTTTTTTGAAGGTAATTCCATTGTTAAAACGATTTGAGGGAGTATTTATCAAGAAATCATTTATAGAATTGTTATAGGCATAAATCAAAGATGATTTAGAAGTAAATTCAATATTTTTAATAATATCATAACTAAAACTGAAATCTAACCCAGAATAATATACATCAGCTTGTGTATATTGAAAAGCGGGATAAGTACCTGAAATTGTTACTACAGGAGTAAGTAATGGTTTTAAATAAATATAATTAGAAATTGAATTGAAATACCCACCAATTTCAAAACTGAAACTCTTATTTGAATAATTCAAATAAGATTGAAAATTATAGGACTTTTCAGATTTCAAAGTCGTGTCTCCGATTTCAAAAGAGGCTGCGCTTTGATGAATTCCTAAAGCATATAATTCAATAGGAGAAGGCGGTCGCCAACCAATTCCAAAAGATGAATTTATTTTCAAATATTTAGTAAACCTATAAATACCTCCTAAAGTTGCACTTGTATTATCCCAATTATTATCAGCAGAATACGTGGTTGATTTAGTGTAATTTTGACGATATGAACGCATCCATTTATAATCGTAACGAGCCCCCAACTCAATTGTCCATTTATTTTTATTCCATTTCTCTAAAATAAATATTCCTCCACTATAGTTTCTATAATTTGGTATTAAAGCTCTGTATTCTAATCCATTAAAAACATTGCCTTGTGTGGAAAAATTAAGACCTAAACTTCCGCTTACATTTCCCGCGACTTTATGTTCATAAATCAAATCGGAAGAATTTGTAATTAACTGAAAATAAGCATCTGGTATATTTTGATCTACTATCGATTGGTTAAATGATACCCCTTGTCCAAACTCTTCTCTTTGATTAGCCTGTCTTGCAAATATATACGTAAAACTTCCTGCATTTTGAAAATGGTAACAACCCTTCACTTTAAGTAAATTATGTTTTACTGTTTGGTAACCTCTATTGATAGAATAAGAAAAATAAGATGGCACAGTTGGTTCAGGACTATTAAACAAAAAAAGTAAATCCTTTAAATTTCCAACCGAAGATCCTGAATAAATACCCACTGTAGAATTAAAACTACTGTAATAAATATCGAGATCAAATTTCTTTTTATTGTAACACAAAGTACCTGAATAGTTCGATTCGTTCATCGCAGTATTTGTTAAAAAATAGGTCGGAGTTTTATAATTTCCAGCTTCTTTCAATGTACCTTGTAATCTCCAACTTAAGCCTGCTAACTTTTTATCAAATCTACCTTCTAAATAAGATGAAACAACTCCAGACTTACCATTTGTTGTCCCTACAGTATTAAATTCTCCTTTAAAACTTTTAGAAATTGGTAATTCTTTAGGTTCAACTAAAATTACTCCACCTAATGCATCCATTCCATAACGAATACTTGCAGCTCCTTTTATGACAGTTAACTTGGTCGCGATAAAAGGATCAATCTCTGGTGCGTGATCTGACCCCCAATTCTGTGCTTCCAGTCGAACACCATTGTTCAATAAAAGTATTCTATTCCCATACATTCCGTGAATCATTGGTTTAGAAATACTTGGTCCAGTTTGAATACTATTAACTCCGGTAATTGATTTTAAAGATTCTCCTAAACTCAACCCTCTTGTTTTTTCGATTGCAAGTCCGCTAATTTCATTTTTTTGCAACGATTCTATTTCTTGTTTTTTGATATGATGCCCTTCAATAACAACTTCCGATAAATTTTCTAGATGTATTTCCAATTGAAAATTAACAACAGTATTATCCTTTATATCAACAACTTTTGATTCAGACGATAACTGATTTAGATCTGAAAATAAAAGTGTAATTTGACCTAAACATAAATTTTGAAATTGAAAATTCCCAACAGAATCAGTTAACGTAACAAATTTATCCTTTATATTTATTTTAATAAAAGGCAATCTTTCTCCAGAATGGGAGTCAAAAATAGTTCCCTTCAGAGAATAGTTACAAGTTGTTTCTTGGGAAAAAATAGTAAATTGGATTAATCCAAATACAATGAAAAAAATTAATTTCACTTAATGACAATTTAATTAACATAAAATAGTTTGTCTAATTTAAATAATATAGACGTAAACAAATGATAATTAAATAATTGGAGGAGCTCTATCGGAAAAAAGAACTATTTTTTCAGCAATAATAGTATAGCGGTTTTGACTTATTTTAAAACAATAATTCGGTTGAAATTTAAAAACAAGAATAGAACTTGGTTGATCTACAAAACCTAAATCAAAATCACAGGCGAAACAACTTTTCTTTTCAATATGATTTAAAGAATGTGGATCTTTTGAGGTGGAAGTATGAGAGTGAATAGAATGCTCACAATTATGCCAAAAAGTACGTGGGGTTACCAATACAAAAAAGCTTAAAAGCAAAGAATACGTTATACAAATTCTAATTTTCACACTACAAATTTACAATAAAAGTTACTTGGTTTACTAATCCATATTTATTTTGGTTTTTAAAACAAAATAATAATGCTCCTATCCATATTGGAAACTTATATCCAACGTATTAGATTCTAAATAAATTTATATATTTGTATAATTAACTTTTTTATAGCTATTTTGTAAGGAAGTTAGACGAAACCATAGATGAATAAAAAATTATAAAATATGAAAGTCATTAAAAAAAATCTCCCTTTAATATTTGGATGTGCATTACTTTTTTCTTGTAATAATTCTGAATCTAAAAAAAGTAAAATTGACAAAAAAATAGTTGATACAACTGAAACTTTGAATGCAGATTTTGAAGGAGAAAATTTCAGTATTCCTTCACCGATTCAGATGTCACTTTTATTAAAGGAAACAAGTGCTTTATATAGTAAAGACTTATTAAACAAATTTGAAAATAACAGTAAATATTCGAATGAGTACAAACAAGCCTTAAATTTAGGTGTATATGGTGCAGATTTAGGATATGCAAGTATTAACGATCAAAATAGTGATGCTTTACATTGTCTTTCTGCTATTGAAACATTAACAAACAAACTAGATTTAGATTTAATTTTTGATAAATCATTTTTAACTCGCTTTGATAAAAACAAAAAAAATCAAGACTCTGTTTTGATGTTGGTTGCAGAAGTTTTTAGAAATGGAGATGATTATCTTAAAAAAATAAATAGAAAACATACCTCTTCATTGATTTTAACAGGTGGATGGATAGAATCTATGTATTATGCGTGTGAATTGAATAATATGGCTAAAAATCAAACTATTGTTGAATTAATTTGTCAACAACAAGATGCATTAAATAGCATTATTGGTATTTTGAATTTACATAACAAAAATGGTCAAAACAATGAATTAATAGCTGATTTTAAAGATTTAAAAATTGATTTCGATAAAATTTCAATTGATTATGATTTTAAAGAAGCTAAAACAGATGAGAAAAATAAAATCACAAGTCCTCAACATTCTGTTACCTATAACATCAGCGATAATGTTATGAAAGAAATATCTAAAAAAATACTTTCAATTAGAGCGGGAATAATTAGCTAATTTATTATCAGGTAATAAAAATAAATATGAATAAAATAATTAAAACAATAGCGTTAGTTTTTTTCATTTCTTTAAATGCATTTACTCAAGATTGTGAAATTCCAGTAAACATTTGCAAAAAAAATTTAAGAGATTTTATTTCAGATGGTCAAGTATACAAGGCTTCACTTGGTCAGGAAAAAGTAGAATTTAAATCAACTTTTTTCGGAGGATTTACCTATAGAGTTACTGCGAGTACTGGTACAAGTGAGAATGTTATTTTTACAGTAAAGGACTTAAAAGGAAATGTTTTATTTTCCAATAGAGCACATAAAAAATCTCCTTTTTGGGATTTTTACATTACGAAATCATTAACCGTAATCATTGAAACTGAATTTGTTTTAGATAAAAAAACAACTGGTTGTGCAGTGATGCTTATTGGTTTCCATAAATAGAAATTTACTTTTATAGATTAAAAAAATAGTCACTCATTGAGTGACTATTTTTTTTACTTAAAATCTGAATCATCTATTTAGGACACCTCATTTTTTAAAACCTTTTTCTACTTCATAATCATTTTCAAATTCTAAAAGATTTTGTTTGTATTTTTAGACATCTTCTTTTTGGATATACACATCATACTTTGAAGGCAGCGATCAAATTAATCTCTTCGAGTAATGGATTCATCATAACGGCCTCAGAGTCTACATTATCGTTAAAAAAAGTTAAGCACACACTAAACTTATTAGATTGCGTTACTTTAGTTAAAAAGTTATTGGTTTGAAAAAAATACGGGTTAATTTTATTTTTGTTTTAGTTGTTGTATCAATGTTGGCGCTTTTGGTAATTCAATCTTTCCAAACTGCTCAGTTATACGATAGAAAATCAACTCAATTTAAAAGTAAAGTCAATACTACGCTAGAAAGAATTACTATTCTTCACGAAAAAGCAGAGGATATTAGACGTTATATGCATATTGTAAATCGTGATTTTAGTGGCCAATACAAAGATGTTTTAAAAGAAGAGTTTCAAAATTTATTATCTGCTCAAGAATCAATTTCAATTAGAGATACTTCTATTTTTGAAAATGGAAATATGCAAAGTTATCTTGTTATAAAAGGTAAATCTTTCGACACTTTATCAGGTTTAACTGCTGAACATAAAGTACTTGCTAGGGATGTAAAACAAGTTAGAGATTTATTCAATCCTCAATCAAAAAAAATAAGAGGTTCAAATTCTTCTGTTTCTATTCAATTGGATCAACGTGTTTTAAAACAAATTTTTAAGAAAGCTCGATTTGTGAATGAAATGATGGTAGAAGCATTTCGATACAATGTTTACGAAGAGCCAGAAAAAAGAATTGATTTGAATTTTTTAGATTCAGTTATTTACCACGAATTTAAATCAGATGAATTACCATTGAATTATCAAATAATGGTGACAAATGAAGAAGGAAAGCCTTTAGAATTTAAGTTAAAATCATTGAAATCTATAAAGTCAGACCAATCTCATAATTATTCAATCACTTTAGATACCATAAAGACTGCTAAAGTGATATTATTCCCAAGTAATTCTTTGGATGATAATTTGACATTGCATATTTATTTTCCTTCAAAAGGTACTTTTTTATTAAAAGAAATGTGGGGGTCAATGTCTATAAGTTTATTGTTGATGATATTTATCGTTATTGCTTTGATTTTTATGTTTAAAACAATTTTAACTCAAAAGAAATTATCTGAATTAAGAAGCGATTTCATTTCAAATATGACGCATGAGTTTAAAACACCAATTTCAACAATTTCTCTAGCTTGTCAGGCTATGTCTGATCCAGATATGATGGGGAATAATACATCTCATTCGGCTCCTTTTGTGAAAATGATAAACGATGAAAATAATCGTTTAGGTATACTCGTTGAACGAATATTACAAAGCGCTGTGATGGATAGAGGAGAGTTAAATTTGAAAAGGGAAAAGATTCTATTGAACGAAATAATTTATGAAGTTGTACATAATGCTCAATTTAGATTAAATTCAATTGGAGGAAAAATTGATGTTGTTATTTCAAGTGGGATGATTGAAATCATAGCCGATAAAATGCATTTTACGAATTTATTATCTAATTTAATCGACAATGGAATTAAGTATTGTGATGGAGTACCTCATTTAGTAGTGGAATTAAAAAAAGAGGGAAATACCATTTTATTAAGTGTTTCAGATAATGGTATTGGCATTAGCAAAGAACATATTTCGAAAATTTTTGACAAATTATACCGAATTCCTACTGGGAATTTGCATAATGTAAAAGGATTCGGATTAGGTTTAAGTTATGTCAAAGTTATAGCTGAAATGCATGGTTGGAGTGTAAATGTTAAAAGTGTAGTTGGAAAAGGTTCAACTTTTACAATAAGATTAAATGAATAATTATGAGTAAGACGACACATATATTACTAGCGGAAGACGATGATAATTTAGGATTATTATTGCAAACATATTTAAAATCGAAAGGATTTGAAGTTGATTTGGTTCGTGATGGAAAGACTGCTTTTGAACGTTTTAATGAGCGAAAATATGATTTTTGTCTCTTTGATGTGATGATGCCAGTTATGGATGGATTTACTTTGGCTAAAGAAATTCGTGAAATAGATCGTAAAGTTCCAATTTTATTTTTGACAGCTAAAGGTTTGAAAGAAGATAAATTAGAAGGTTTCGCTTTAGGAGCTGATGATTATTTGACTAAGCCTTTTTCAATGGAGGAATTATTAGCTCGAATCACAGCGATTTTAAGACGTATTGAAACTCCGAAAGATGAAAATGGTTCTATTGTTTTGGTTGGGAAAATTGCTTTTGAACCTGAATTACGAATTCTTCATTTACAAGATGGGGATAAAAAACTGACAACAAAAGAAAATCAATTATTAACGATGTTGGTTAAGAATCAAAATGAAATATTAGATCGTCAAGCAACTCTTAGAGCAATTTGGGGTGATGATAATTATTTTAATGGTCGTAGTATGGATGTTTATATTGCCAAGCTTCGAAAATTATTAAAAGAAGACGAGGCGATTGAAATTATGAATGTTCACGGGAAAGGATTTAAATTTATGGTGAAGTAGTGTTTTTTTACCACAGAGATACCACCCCTTTTATACTACCACTTTGTGAGATACTAACCGATAATTGTGACAATTAGCGACAGTAAATAGTTATTGTCTTTAGTTCTTTTTTGTGAATGAGGAACTCAAGACATAAAAAAAGGGTAAACATTTCTGCTTACCCTTCATTTTTAATCTCGTATTCAATTATGCTTCAGCAACCTCAAAAGGTACTACTGATACAAATGAACGATTTTCTTTTTTCTTACGGAATTCTACTAATCCATCAGTTAAAGCATATAATGTGTGATCTTTTCCAATCCCAACATTTGCTCCAGCATGATGATGTGTTCCTCTTTGACGAACGATGATGTTACCAGCGATAGCAACTTGTCCTCCAAAAATTTTCACTCCTAATCGCTTGCTTTCAGACTCACGACCATTTTTCGAACTACCAACTCCTTTTTTATGTGCCATTGTGTTTCAATTTAACCTCTAAATCATTTCTTCTTTAGAAGTAGTTCAAATTTAAGCTTTAATGTCTGTAATAGTTATCGCCGTAAAGCTTTGACGGTGACCATTTCTTTTCTTGTAACCTTTACGTCTCTTTTTACGGAAAACGATTACTTTATCACCTTTAACGTGATCATTTACTTCTGCAGAAACCGAAGCTCCTGTTATAGCTGGGGCGCCAACATTGATTTTGCCACCATTCTCAATCAAAAGTACTCTATCAAAGCTAATTTTAGCTCCAATATCATCTTTCAAACGGTGTACAAAAATCTTTTGATCTTTTTGCACTTTAAACTGCTGCCCTGCTATCTCTACAATTGCGTACATATAGCTGTTATTAAATTACTAATTAATCCGAAAATCGGAAAACAAAGATAGGATTTTTATTTATAAAACATAAGTTGTTAACAATTATTTTTT
>CANCQX010000103.1 GCA_947380375.1 Flavobacteriales bacterium | reverse complement strand
ATATAAGCAAAGAATACTGCTGAAATCCCTTTTAATATTCCAGAAACTCCATTTGGTGCAAAAGGACTCCAATTGTCCGTATCAACGTAAAAAATACCTACTGCAATTACCAAAAGAATTATTGCTAATTTAATTACAACCATTAAATTACTGGCATTTTTAGATTCTTTCATTCCTCTGTAAACTAATGTAGTTATAAGAATAATAATCATAAGTGCTGGTAAATCTGCTACGAGATGAAAAGAACCTATTGAAGGAGCGGTTTTCCAAGCTGTAAAAGCATCTTGAAGGTTTGGAGCAATTTTTTCAAATACTTTTCCGCTTTTCATTAAATTAACTGCTTCATTATAACCATTATATGCCGAAAAATAATCCATTTGAACCCATTGAGGGAGGTGGATATTCATACTTTTGAGAAGTCCTGTGAAATAATCACTCCAAGAAATAGCGACTGTAATATTTCCAATAGCATATTCCATAATCAATGCCCAACCTATAATCCAAGCGATTATTTCTCCAAAGGCAACATAAGAATAAGTATAAGCACTTCCGGAAACGGGAACCATTGAAGCAAATTCAGCATAAGCAAAAGCTGCAAAACCGCAGGCAATGGCAGTAAATAAAAATAAGAAGATCACAGCCGGACCACCATCTGAACTAGCTTTACCAATTGTACTGAAAATTCCAGCTCCAATAATAGCAGCAATTCCAAAAGCTGCTAAATCCTTTACGCCTAAATGTTTACCAAGTGATCCGTGGCCTTCAGCATTGTCTTTATCAACTTGGTTTAATATGTCTTGAACGTTCTTTTTTCGGAACAAATTACTGAAACTCATATAAGCTTTTGTGTTCTATGTCTATGATTTATAAGTAGGTAAAGGTAGAAAATTTCTCGAATTTTTTTGTAGATAATTCTTTTTGATAAATGAGTTTAATAAAGAATAATTCCAATTTCATTTATTTGCTTTAAGAAGATAATTCTAGTTATAAATTTAATAAATATTTTTTTTGCCTTCAACAGAAATTTCTGATCCTTCAGCAAGCATAACCGAAATAGGTTGTTGTTGGTTTAAAAAAGAAAAATCGTTCCCATAAACTAATTCAAAATCTACTTGTATAGAATAGTTTTTGACTGGATAAGTATTCCATCTTGGGTGCCTTACTTCGTATTCAAATGTTTTATATTCAGATACTTTAGTGTAACCCCAATAATGTTCTGTAATAAATTCTTCCTCACTTCCTACGGGTATTTCAACTTGAATGTTATCAGCTTCAATAGAAAAAACTTGTTGTTGACCCTTTATTTCCCAACCGTATTCAACGAATATATCCGAAGTGTCAATTTTCCAAAAATGTTTCATTGGAACTGTTTGATAATGTTCTTTATACAGCGTGTTAGCAACAATAGAAAGTGCTTTTTTGGGTACTAATTCTTTAATAAATACAACTCCTCTTTTCCATTTATCCCCATCTTTATATTTTACATAGAACCGAAGATTAACTTCTTCAAAATTTATGTGAAAAGGAATTTTAAGTCCCAACATCTTTGTGTTTTGAAACATAAATCCAATTAAACTTAAATAACATTTCCCATTCCAAATATCTAATTCTGTATGTTTAGGGATATATTTTTTTAGAATATCTGGTGAAATTTCATAATTTGCGATTGCTAATTTTCTCCATTCAGCTTTTAGAAATGATATGCTCATAATCAATTTGTTAGATTTTTAAATGCATTTTCAATTGTAGGGTACTTGAATTGGTATCCTAATTCATTTAATTTTTCAGGAATCACCCATCTACTTTTTAAAATTAATTCTGTTTCGGTACCTATAAAAAGAGCTCCAATTTCTAATAGTGATTTTGAAGCAGGTAAGCCAAATTTAACACCCATTGATTTCCTTAAACTTTTCATAAATTCAATATTGGTTAAGGGAGCAGGAGCTGTACAATTAATTACTCCATTAATTGAATCGTTTTGTATTATAAAATCTATAATTCCTGTTACATCTTCGTCGTGAATCCAACTGACCATTTGTAGACCATTTCCTTGCTTTCCTCCAAGTCCGAATTTTGTCATTGTTTTTAGTCTTGGAAAAGCACCATCGTTTTTACTCATTACAATACTAGTTCTCAAAATTACTTTTCTTAGTGTTGGAAATTGTAACGTTTCAGATTTGAAAGTAGCTTCCCATTTTTTACATACTTCTACAGAAAAACCTTCGCCTATTTCACCATTTAATTCTGTCATTGGTTTGTCTTCTGAATGTCTATAAATTGTTGCAGAGGCAGATTGTATCCATATTTTAGGAGGATTATTTAGAGATTGAAAAACTACACTGAGTGCTTTTATAGAGTCGGTTCTAGAATCAAAAATTTCTTTTTTGTTTGCTTCAGTATATCGGCAATTAACATTTTTCCCGACGAGATTGATAATTACATCTGTATCTTCTAAAATTTCTCTGTATTGATTTAAAGATTTACCATCCCAATTTAAAAACTGAACGTTTTTTTCATTTCTAGATTCTCCTCTAGTAAAAACGATAATTTCTTCAACTTTATTTCGATAATAGTTGATTATTGCTTTTCCGATTTGACCAGTTCCACCGTGTAGAACCATTTTTTGAATTGATTTCATAGTACAAGTAATATTAGTAAAACAATTATTCTATAAGTTATCCAAGTTAGAGTTGGAAGGAGTGAAAGCTGCATTAATTTAACTCTTCTAAGATGTTCTAGAAGCATAAGGAATACAACAATAAAAAATGAAATGACATAGAAATTGAAAGAATATATTGAGAATATATTTCCAAGGAATAGTATAATTCCCAATAATAAAGCTCCAGCAAAAGATATGGTCATCATATTCCCTAAATATTGAAATAGTTTTTCTTTTTGAAGCTTGCGAAGTACAATTGCTTGAAATACAATCTGTCCCCCACAAATAATAAATTCTCTTCCGAACGAACTTTCATTTAGAATAGGAGAAAAGTGAATTGAATACCGCATTAATATATACGCAGTAATACTCCAAGTAAAAAGTAGGTAACTAATTCTGTATTTTAAATTGAAATCTGGGGTACACGTATCGTTTATTTTTTTGCTTGGCATTATGATTTTTCGATTGAACGAAATGAACGAATATAATTTTTTAAGAAACCAATAAATAGGAGGGAAGTGAAAGATGAATTTTGAAAAAGGAATTACAGTTGTTGCAATTTTCAAAATACTATCTATACCATAAATTACTTCACCCGTTTTATTGTTTACTAATGCTATTTCGTTGCAAGCACGTTTTCGATCTATGAGTGTACAGGTTTCTTCTGAAACTTCTTGGAAAGCTTGTCTTCCATTTTCTTCTAAAACTCCAGTGAGAACAAATGCTTTTGTATATGTTTTACATAGAGGGCATTGGTCGTCATAAATCAGCGAATAATCTTTTAAAACTTTCATAATAGTTTAATTTTAAATGAGTAATCATTTTTATTTTAATAGTTTAAATAAGAGCGAGAACAGTTTATTTTCATTTTCATTTATCAGAAGATTAACAGATTTATCCATTTTTCCAACAAATCGATCTAATTGCTCCATCATTGAAGTAAATTCTTTAATTTCTGATATTTCGCTATCCCCATCTATCTGTTTCAATTGAGAAAGAACTTTTATTACTGGTTCGACTTCTCTTTTTTTACGTTCTTTAATAATTCTTCGAGCGACTTCCCAGATATCTTTTTCAGCTTCAAAATATTCTTTTCGATCGCCTGGAACTAATTTTTTAGATACTAAATCCCAATTTATTAAATCTCGCACATTCATGTTCGTATTACCTCGTGAGATATTTAATTCTTCCATAATGTCTTCTGTACATAATGGTTTCGGAGATATTAAAAGTATAGCGTGAACTTGCGCCATTGTTCGATTAATTCCCCATTCGCTACCTAGTTTTCCCCAGGTTTGAATAAATTGTGCTTTTGCTTCGTTGAATTCCATAGTTCAAATATAACAAAACTTTTTAAACTTTCAATAATTATTGAAAGTTTAAAAAGTTAATTTTAATTTTAAATAATTTGTTAAAATAAAAGCTTTTTTAAAACCTTTTTGTAAGTTTGGAAATAACGTTAGAATAAATGATTATGAATAAAAGATTATTATATTTTGTATTGCTTTTCTCGTCAATTACAGATGCTCAAACTTTAACTCAACAAAATGAGCCTTCTATTGGAGAAACTATGACAATGTATGAGTGCAATTCTACTTTTTCAAACTATAGTTCAATAAATGGAACAGGTGTAGTTTGGGATTTTTCAACACTTCATGGAGCTTCTGGTAATCCAACTAAAATTATATCTGTTTTACAGCCTGATGTTTCTGATTATTCTCCAGCAACCAAAATGACGAACATTCCAAATTTTATTTCTAGTTATTGGGGTTCAACATCAACTGATAGAACTTCTTATGGATTTAAATTTCGCGAGACTTCAATCGGAGATGTAATTGTTAAATTTAATGTAGATCAAGAAAAATTAATGAATTATAATTTCGCAGTTACAAATAATATAACAGATGCGTATTCTGGGAAATGTTTTAATTCTACCTTAACATCACTTCAAGGTTCAGATTGTACCGGTACTATTTTATCTTCGATAGATGGACAGGGTTCTTTAATTTTAGCAGGACCAACTACTTTTTCGAATGTAATCAGACATAAGGTTGTTGAAACTACGAATACAACTTTTAATTACTTAACTCAAATTGTAACAGCTGTAATTACTCGAACTCAGTATGATTACTATAATACGGGTGGAACTAACAAGTTGCCTATTTTTTCTCATATTACAATAGATATTTCTGCAAGTTTCTCAAAAAGTATTTCATTGATTTTAAGTTCCGTAAATCCGATCAATGTTGGTTTGAATGAAGTTGAAAAAGGTGATTTTTCAGTTTATCCAAATCCAACCCAAGGAAATGTAACATTAACAGGAGATTTCTCTGAAAATGCTTCAGCTGTCGTTTTAGATCAAACAGGTAGAAAAGTTGCCTTTTTGGAAAGAGTAGAAAATGGATCTTTAATTGATTTATCTGAAATTGAAAAGGGAATTTATTTTGTCGTAATCACAAATGATGGTATTGAAAGTACTAAAACAATTGTGTCACAATAAAAAAGAACTTCATTTTTAAACCGTTCAATCAAAAGTTGAGCGGTTTTTTTGTGAATTCTACAACGAGTTTGCTTTTCAAATGTTAACTTTAAAAACTTTATTATGTTACAGGTATCAACATGTTTATTTGATTTATGAAAATCTTTTTATTTTTTATTGCGCTTTTACCATTTATTTCTTTTTCTCAAACAGATGAGAATTTAACTCCTGAAGAAAGAGCTTATCTTTTTCATATTGTAAAGAAAAGTCCTATTTTGGATACAAATATGGGACGTTATTTTGACTACAAAGGCCCAATTATAAAGTTTCCAAACAAGTCGATCAATTATGATTCAATAGAAATGTTAATCATTTATAAACCTGAAATTTTAATTATTCGTAAAGAAGAAATAGCAAAAACAGAAAAAGGGTTAATAGGTGAAGCTGCTAATAAAATGGCTTTATGGGAATTGAATAAAATATTATTAGCAAAACGAGAAGGAGAGAAAGAACTAGAACCTTATTTAACAAAATATTTAAGGTTTGAGAAAATGTTGGTTACTTATTTACCGCCAAGTGCGCTTAAAGAAAAAAATGGAAAATTAGAGCCGAATAAGAAATTTGATAATTTAACAGATCCAAGTTTATCTTTCGATGATAAATTAGCATTCCTATCTTCCTTTCAATTTTTAAATGAAAATGATCAGTTGGTTGCAATTCGAGGAATGAATAAAGCAGTTAATAAATACGTTGAAGAAAGATCTCTCGAAATATACAGATCGTTAGGTGGAGAGGCTGAAGTGTTTCAAAATGTGTTAGTTGCTGCAGGTGATGGAAGTTCCACAACAGGTGCTTTAGAAGAAAGAGAAAAAGATGAAAAGGGCAGGTGGAATCAAGGTCTACCTAAAGCTGTAGGTTTATTTCCATACCAAGTTACATTAAAAGCAGAAGAAGGAAAGCGGGAGCAAAAAATTGAACCTCTTTTATTTCCAGAAATAGATTTTGTTACTGTAGGGAATAATAAAATGACAAATCTTCATTTTGATGTATGGGGATATAATTCAGAAAAACAAACAACGGTTGTTATAGAGAAAAACGGTTTATCGTATCATCTTTTTGGATCGGGACAAACTCGTTTTTTATCTCCTGATTCTTCTTTTTCAAATGGTGCTACATTTCAAACGTTAATCAATGATTTAGAATTTCAAAGAATTGGAAAATTAAAAGAAATGATATATGGTAAAAAAGGATTTGATCATTGGATTGCTTATAATGAAAAAAAGAAGGACGAAACAGAATTGAAAATCATTAAAAGAGAGAAAAGATATTCCGATTTTGGCTACACTCCAATAGTTACTCAGCAGAAAATGTCTAAAAAAGTGAAGAAGCAAAAAAAGAATGCTCCTTCAAATAATCAGATTGATTTCCAACCTACAACATTGTCTCAAAAAGAAGAACGTAGAGAAGAGCAAAACACGATTGTTGGTTTAAGTAAATTATTTGATCAATACAAGAGAACAATTGCTGACTTGAAAAAACAAAAACAAGAAGCAATGGATTTGATGGCAAAATATAAAAGAAGATTAGATTATTATAAACAATTAATGGGGCTTAAATGGGCTACATTTTCGGAAAAAGATGGTTTATATACTTTCCAAGATTCAACAACTTTTGATCTTTATACCCAAGAATTTCAATTCAAAGCAACTAAAAATTCGGAAGATTTTGAAGTTCGATTATTAGCAATTCCTGAATCTTGTTTGTCTGATTTAGCAGATGAGGTAATGCTACATATTAATTTAATCGATGCAGTTCCTAATTATGACTCTAGATTAAGACTTGAGTTGAATGATGTTTTCGCATCTGATAAATGGGATTTAGATCGAAGTTTATTTGATAAAAAAGACAGTGTCGCATTACGTCAGTTTTTTGAAGGATTGGTAAACAAGAAAATTGATTTTTCAATAGAAGCTCACGGAAATGGAATAGGTTTTTGGAATGGTTCGAGAACAGTTAAAAACTTTAAACCAAAAGAGGAACTTTCTTATAAAGGTTCACGAATGGATTCTACTTATTTAAGATTAAGAAAATCGGAGTTATTTGTCATTTTAGATCGTTTTATAAAAGTAGAGGTAAATTCATATACAGATCCTGTTGCCTCTAATTTATTAATAGATAACAAGAATCTTTTAGATTTAATGAATAAATACAAATTATCCAAAAATGATATTTTAAGTGTTTATAGAACTGCTACCATTTTGAAAAAAATGAAACAAGAAATAAATTTATTAGCAGGGACCTATTTAGATCGAACAAATGCTAAAATTGTAATTGATCGCTTCAATAAAGAAATGTCGAAAGTGAAAATTTCTGTAGGAATTACATCAATACGACTAGGAGATTTATAAGTAATTAAAGGTTATGGTGATTATCGTTTGATTATCAATGTATTATTTTGGATTTTTTTTGTAACCTTTTTAAATTCATTAGATTATAAGTTCAAACAAAAACTATGAAGACAATTATTTTATCACTATTATTTAGTGCGATACTATTAAATGTTTTTTCTCAAGAAAAACAAAATTCTTTCAATTTGTATTTTAAATTTAACTCAACAACTTTAGTTAAAAAGTCAGAAACCAATCTGATTCATTTTATTAAAGACGCAAAAGAAAATGGTTACAAGGTGTCTATCGAAACTTTTTGCGATTCTTTAGGTCCTAAAATCTATAACGATTACCTTTCCTCAATAAGATTAAAGTCGCTTTCTACTAAATTTACTTCTAAAGGTATTTCAATTGGAGAATTAATCAGTAGGGGAGAAATTTTGGATGATAAGATTTCTCTCTCTTCAAACAGAAAAGCAATAGTTCGTTATACTGAAATAATAATTGATAAAAAGCAGGATGAAGAAAATGTGAAAAAAGTTGAAATAGCTGAAAAATTTAAAAATATTTTATCGAATAAAGCACATCTCGAACCTATTGTTTTGGCTATCCAATTTGTTCCAGGTCAAGATGTATTCTTAAACGATTCTGATTATAAAGAAGCAAATGATCTTTATAATTTTTTAAATGAAAATAAAAATGTCACAGCATTCATTAGAGGACATGTTTGCTGTAAAAATGATCCCGTTTTAGCGACTCAAAGGGCTTATGCCGTTTATAACTACTTATTGAATAAAAAAGTTGAACCTCAACGATTAGATTTTAAAGGATTCAGTAATACTATGCCAATCGCTTTTCCGGAATATTCAGAAGTTGAGAGGCAGATGAATAGGAGGGTGGATGTGGTTTTTAAAATTGAAAATTTATAATTGTGAATTATTGATTTTTATTCAAAAAGTATTCATCTGAAAAATTAACTAAATAAACTCGTTCAGTTGCTCTTGTTAGGGCTGTGTATAACCACCGGTAGTAATCGCTTGTCATCATTTCTTCTGTTATGTATCCTTGATCAATAAATACACTTGCCCATTGACCACCTTGAGATTTATGACACGTAACAGCATAAGCATATTTAACTTGAAGTGCATTGAAATAAGGGTTTTTCATTATTAAATCGTACCTTTTTCTTTTATTCCGTTCGTGCTCGTAGTCTTTTTCAATTGCAAAAAATAATTCTTTCATTCTATCTCTAGAAAGATTTGGACCTTCAGCGTTTAAAGTTTCGGGAAGTAAGATTACTTCAATTTCTGCTACATCAGGATAATCAACAAATTGCATAATAGCACGAATAAAGTCGAATCCGTATAAGGTTTCACTTTTTAGAATTCGAATTACTTTCATTAGCTCACCGTTAGCAATAAATCCAACAGTTGAGGCATCGTCGATCCAATAATAATTGTTTTTTACAACCATTAGACAATCACCACTGCAAAGTAAATCTTCGTACCAAAGTATTCTTGATCTTATTTGATTATTATACGTATTAGCCCATTTATTTGATCTCGTAATTACAATAGTTTCTTCAGCGCCAAATTCATCCATATTTGATTCGAGTATATCTTGTAATTCCCCTCCTTCAAGACGGATAAGATCTCCATGTTTTTCAATCTTGAATTGAGGAAATTCTCCATCTGTTATATTTCTTAATCGTGTAGCATTTTCAAGGATTGATGATTTAGTCGTTTGCCTGAGAACCTCTTTGAGTTGAAAGTCATTTATGTTTAATCGGGCATAATTAAATTCTAGGTGTTCTCTATTTAATGCAGGAGAATGATCACACCCCACAGGAGGTAATTGACCTTCATCGCCCAAAAGTATAAGCTTACATCCATCGCCAGAATAAACATATTCAATGAGGTCATCTAATAAATTACGTTGACTAATATTTCCATCTTTTTGTAGAGAATAATCTCCAATCATTGAAGCTTCATCAACAACAAAAAGAGTATTCTTAAATAGATTTGGACTTAATGAAAGTTGGACGCTTCCATCTGTTGTCGGTTGTCTTCTATATATTTGTTTGTGAATAGTAAAGGCAATTTTTGTAGATTTTTGACTAAGAACTTTAGCAGCACGACCTGTAGGTGCTAAAAGTCTAGTTTTGAATTTATTTTTGGATAATACTTTAACAAGTGTACCTAAAATGGAACTTTTTCCAGTTCCTGCATATCCTTTTAATAAGAATAGTTCATTTTTTTCGGGTGAGATTACAAAATCTACGAGTTTATTAATAAGTAAAGCTTGATCTTTAGTTGGTGTGTGACCAAAAAAGATACAAAATTCATCGTAAAATTGTATTTTTTTCAAATTAGGTTTCTTTAGACTATTCTTTTAAATTCATGATCTTTTTTCAATATTTGTTTAGAAATAAACCAAAATAACATAGTAGCGTTAGTTGGCTTTTCAGCAATTTCACAAAGTGAGATAAAATTATTTACAAAAAGTAGTTTACTGATTTCTGAAATGTCATCATTTGTTATTTCATGATATGCCATAACCCAATTATGAAATGTTCTTTCACTTTTTTCATTTTTCGCTATTAAAATTACATTTGAATGTCTTGTGTCTTTTTCAATTTTGGCATATAATTTTTCAATAACATCTTGCTCTCCTTCTAAAATCTGAACAAATTCATTTTTATAAAATAATAGACATCCAGTAATATTGTTTTTTAAATTAAATTCTCTAGAAATATTTAGAATTTTTGTAATTTCTAATGAATTTATTTTATCTAAAGCAACAGATCTGTATATTAGTTCGAACATATTTATTTTTTTAATCGTGTTTGAGTTAATTTTCATAAAAATATACTACTAAATGTGATTATGTTTGTTTTAAATAAATTACAGTTGAACAATTACAGGGAGGTGCACCACATTCCGGACAATTGTATTTCTTTTCTAGACTATCTTCGTGCCAATAGTTTTGAATTACTTCTAAGACGTAGAAATTGGTTTTTTTAAAAATTGCCTCCATATTAATTCCTTCTTTAGTTTTCCAAGCAAATCCTGTAACGGTATCGATTGAGTTCTCATTAAAAAAGGTTAAAAAACTATTGAAAATAACTGATCCTAAACCTTTTCCTTTATAATTATTAAGAATTACAATTGTGTTAGTAATACCTACTTTTTCAGGTTTTTTAATTATATGGTGTGTTTTTTTGTATTGAGAAGAATGCATAGACTCTTCTAATTCAGCTTGTTTTAAAATAGTACAATAGCCAAAACCAAGCATTTTATTATTTAAATCAAAAGCACCAATTACTAAAGTGTTTTT
>CANCQX010000102.1 GCA_947380375.1 Flavobacteriales bacterium | reverse complement strand
AAATATCAGAGTTTGGTAAATCCCCTTTTTTACTTACTCTTTTAACAAAATACAATGTTTTTCCATCTGAAGAAAGTGAAGGTTGAGATTCCCATCCGAATGAATTTACATTTCCCGGAAGATTAACAGGATTGGTCCAGTTTTTACCTAATTTTTTTGAGAAAAATAAATCGCAACTTCCTTTTCCAGTTCTCCCTTCACCGTATTCAAGGTCATCAGATTGGTTTGAACAAGCAACAAAAATTAATGATCTACCATCCGCTGAAATAGTTGGAGCACCTTCATTTAAAAGTGTATTTACATTTGGAGGCATCGGTATTGCTGTACCCCAAATATTTTTATCACTTAATTGAGAAACATAAAAATCTTCTTGTTCTTTATAAACAGGAACTCTTAAATCATCAATTCTTCGTGTGAATAATATCGTTTTTCCGTCAACTGTTATTGTAGGGTAATATTCTGGATCGGCGGTATTTATACCTGGTCCCATATTTATAGGATTGAAAGGTAAAGGATTTTTTATTGCATCTCGGGCAAAAATACAATTGTCTCTCATAAGATATGCTTGATTCACCATATCAGGATTTGCATTTCTAAAACTAATATAGTAATCTAGATTTTTAATAGCAGCATCGTAATCACCAATTAATTGTTGTGAATTTGCTAAATAAAAATAAGTACTTCCGGTTGAACTATGATTTGGATTTATAGTTAAAGCATTTTCAAAATGAATAATGGCTTCTTTATTTTTTCCTATGGCTTCATAAAATTCAGCGATTACTAAATGAGCTTCCCAAAATTTAGGATCTTTCTCAAGTGATTTGTTCAACATATCAATACCCTCTTGGTATTTAGGAAGCCCAGTTATTTCACTTTTTGAATTTGGTGCTTGCATCGCTTCTTCAAATAGGCTTATTGCTTTTTTGTTAGAAGTAGAATATTGATTTTGAGCAATACTACAAGCTGTAAAAACGAAAATTTGAAGTACGATTATTAAATGCTTCATTGTCTTTTTAATTACGAATTTATTTTTTTCAATTCCACTATTTACGAAAGATAAATGAATATTGTTTCGTAAAGTTTTAAGTACCTGTTTAATATTTTGTTATGGTTTTATGGTATGTCCATAAATTTATGTGTTTGTAAAGAAATCCTCCATTTAGGATGCTTTTTTACATATTCAATTATTTCAGGCAAGAATCGTTCCTGTTTTGACCATTCTGGTTGAAGGTATAATTTACAAGTAGAATTAATTTTGGTTAAATGACTTTCAGCCCATTCAAAATCGGAAGGATGGCTGATTACAACTTTCAATTCAGATGCTTTTGTATATGCTTCTTCAACTGGTGCCTTGAATTTTTTAGGAGAGAAACAATACCAATCAACATTCCCATTCAAATTGTAGCATCCAGAAGTTTCAATAGCAACCTCAATATCTAATTTTTTAATTCGATTGATGATTGTTGTTAAATTATACATAGCAGGTTCTCCGCCAGTAATTACAACTAATTGAGTTCCAGAATTTTCAACTTCATTTATTAAAAAATCAATTGTTTGAAGTGGATGTTTTTCATTGTCCCAACTTTCTTTAACATCACACCAAACGCAACCGACATCGCAACCAGCAGTCCGGATAAAGAAAGCAGCTCTACCAGAATAAAATCCTTCACCTTGAATAGTGAAGAAGTATTCCATAATTGGGAGTTCTAATGCTGAATTTACTTCTTTCTTTATCATAGATAGTAAAAGTAATAATTCATTTGAAAAGTAGGAGAAATGAATTAAAATTATTTGAAGTATTTAAGCCTAAAATGAATTAATTTGAATCGATTAAATTCCAATTGTTTTTTAATCGATAGTGTTCTTTTCTGAATTCGAGTAGTTGTTTTTTAGATGAGTCTTTTGAATGTTTTCCATCTATAATGTAGTTGAACGATTTCTCAATTGTATCTAAAATGGTAGAATGAATGAGGATGAATGAAATTTTTTTATCAAAGTTATAATTTTTAAAAACTTCAATAATTCTCTGTTGATCAATTATGTCATCTTCGGAGAGTTTTTTAGCATACTTTAATTCTGCTAAATATGGTAAAAGCTCAGAACTTAAGTCTATAAAACTTCTCAAAACAAATATTGCTTCGTTGACTTTTTCAATACTTTTTGCTTTCATCTCAATTAGTATTTGATGAATACTAAATTCTTTCTGCAATTTACCATTTTTTAATGAATATTTATTTTTTTAAGATGCTTATTTTTTAGTTATTTAACAGTTTTTAATAGATGTATTAATTTGTTATTAATATGATTAACTTTACAGAAGATTTAGGTACCTCTGCGAGGAATAAAAGGGAATTCGGTGTAAATCCGAAACTGTGTCTGCAGCTGTAATTACTGTTAAATCGATTTCACAATGTCACTGGTGTTTTTACTGGGAAGACGAAATCGAGTTGGTGAGAGTCAGAATACCTGCCAAGGTCTATTATTTTTATTGAAGACTTCAGATAAAAGTCGGAAATACTCTGTATTCCTAGGTGCAAGGCATTTTGGCTTGGACTGATTTCTTCATTTATATTTTTTTATTATTTAATAACTAAAATGTTATGAAGAAAATTTATTTTTCTATTTGTACCGTTTTCACAGCTTTAACGCTGAATGCTCAACAGACTATTGGGTTTGAAAATGTGAATTTAAGTCCTGAATCTTTTAATAATGGGGCAAGTGGCTCAGGAGGTTTTATCGAAAATGGAGTAGTATTTTCTAATGAATACCATATTTCAGATTGGGGAAATTATGCTACAGGTTTTTCTGTGTCTAATAAGACTGATATAACGACTGTAGGTCTAGATAATCAGTATAGCGCTATCACAGGAAGTGGATATAATTCTTCTAATTACGGAGTTTTTACCCCTGAAGGATCTATAACTTTCGCAGGTCAAGGAGTTGATATACATTCGTTTAATATCACAAATACAACTTATGCGGCACTTTCTATGAGAGATGGTGATCAATTTGCGAAAAAATTTGGTTCTGTAAATGGTCCTGAAAACACAACACTTGACGGAACTAATGGCGCTGATTATTTTAGAGTTTGGACGATTGCTCATCGAGAGGATGGTTCTAAAATTGATTCGATCGTTTTTTATCTTGCCGATTTTAGATCTTTAGATAATAGTCAAGATTATATCTTGAATACATGGGGAAATGTTGATTTAACTTTTTTAAAAGAAACGGTTTATAAATTATCTTTCAAATTTGAAACATCAGATGTTGGAGAGTATGGAATGAATACTCCAGCCTATTTTGCTATAGATAATTTAGTTATTAACAAGAGTACAGGTTTGAAAGAATCAACATTATCTTCAGTGTCAATTTATCCAAATCCAATTCAAAATGAGTTGACAATTTCAGGAGAAAATGGGTTAATAGAATTAGTTGATCTTACTGGAAAAATATTGATTTCTAAAGAACATTATAATTACACAATTTTAAATGTTTCAGATTTAAATTCAGGTTCTTACATTTTGAAATTGACAAGTGAAAATGGAACGTTGATTCAAAAATTGGTGAAATAATTTTCATTTTATTTAATTTTTTTTGTAGGTATAGGGCATGCCCTGTACCTACAAAAAAAATAAATAAAAATTAAAAAAAAGAATGATCATAAAACATTTACTTCAAATAATTTTCTTTAATTGCTTCTTCTGTATGCTAGGGTACAGTCAAGATACTGTTAGGTCGTTATCTGAAGTGAATGTTTCTACTTTTGAATTGTTGAAAATGAAAACATTAGAGATTACTTCTCAAAGTTATTCTCGAAATCAAATCCTTTATTCTCAACCGGAAGATATTGGAGCCATTTTACAAAAGTTTTCAGGAACTGCTGTCAAAAGTTATGGAGGTTTAGGCGGATTAAAAACTGTTTCAGTAAGAGGTTTAGGTAGTCATCATACTACTTTTTTAATTGATGGATTTACAATAAATAATACCCAAACAGGACAAATCAATTTGGGTCAATTACAAACCGATAACGTTGAAAATGTAACACTCAGCATCGGAGGTAGAAATGGATTTTTATTACCAGCCTCTTCATACACAAATGGAAGTATTGTATCGGTAAATACTTTTGAAAATAATCAATCAAATGAATTTTTTAAAATAAGATATTCAACTAGAATTGGTTCATTTGGAGAGATTGATAATTACCTTTCAACTAAAATTAGCAAAAAGAATTTGTTTTTAAGTGCTTTTGGGAAATATAGACAAGCAAATGGGAAATATCCTTATTTATTAAAAAATGGAACTATAGATTACAAAGGAATCCGAAATAATAATGATTTATTGGATTGGTATTCAGGAGTAACTTTTGGAAAGTTTTTTAAAAATGACGCCGAATTAAGAATTATATACAAGACAAATGGAGCGAATCAGGGATTGCCTGGGGCTGTCATTTTATACAATGAAATGGCGAATCAACGTTTATCTACTCAATCTCAATCTTTAAATTTAGATTTTACTCAAAATTATAAAAAAATTGCCTATCGAATTTTTGGAACTTATAATTATGATTGGTTGCATTATTCAGATCCTTTTTATTTGAATAATACGGGAGGTATTTCTACTGTTTATATTAATAAATCTACTCAATTGGGTTCTTCCTTTCAATATAAACTAGGAAATAAATCCATTTTTTTTGGAGGAGTAGAAAGTAGATATAGTGAATTAATTTTTTCAACTCCTAATTCAGCTATTCCAAAGCGATTAAATTCTTTCGGTCTTTTTGGAATTAATTTTAATAGAGAAAAATGGACATCTGAACTTCAAATTACGGTACAAAGTGTATTAGAAGAAAATAATTCAGGTGAAAGAGCTGTAAATCGTTTCAAAGTAAATCCTTTTCTTTCACTTGAAAACATTGAATTTGGTTCTTGGAAATGGAAATTTAAAGCCTGGTATAGAAATTCGTTTCGTATGCCTTCATTTAATGAATTGTATTACAATAGTATAGGAAATGTAAAGTTAAAACCAGAAGAAGCGAATCAATTTTCCGTTGGATTGTCAATTAAACCAATTGATAAAAAGTTTGATTTGACAGTTGTTTTAAATGGATTTGTAAATAGGGTTGACAATCAAATTTTGGCTATTCCTACAAAAAATTTATTTGTGTGGTCGATGCAAAATATAGGTAGAGTAAATACTTTTGGTTATGAATCGAGAGTTAGAATTGAAAAATGTTTTAATTCTTTTTGGTTTACGGATTTAGATCTAAACTATACTTTTCAATATTCTGTTGATGTTTCCGATAAAAAATCACCTACTTATTTAAATCAAGTTGCTTATATCCCAAGGCATACAGGAAATTTAATTTATAATCTAAAAAGAAAAAATACAGGTTTTCAAATTTCAACTTCAATCGTCTCCCTGCGTTATTCGTTGACTGAAAATAGTGTCTCAAATCAATTGAATGGTATTGAGATTGTTGATTTGGGAGTATTCTCAAAAATAAATTTCAAAAATAAACAATCACTTCGCATTCAATTTTCCGTCAAAAACCTATTGGATTCAAGTTACTCCTATATCCGTTATTTTGTAATGCCAGGTAGAAATTATTTACTTACTTTAAATTATGCGTTTAATTAATCTCATCATCATATTATTATTCATTGTTGGATGTAAAAAGAAAATTACAACCGAAGTTGATGATTCAAAGTTAGATAGTTCGTTACTAAAGAATGGAATGTTAGTACTTTGTGAAGGTTTATTTCAACAAAATAATGCCTCAATTTCTTGGGTTGACTTTTCAAATATTTCGACAGATAATTTATTTTTCACAAATAAAACAGGACGACTTTTAGGAGATACAGGTAATGATATGCAAATATACGGTGGTAAAATTTATATTGTTGTAAACGTGTCAAGCACAATAGAGGTATTGGATAAATCAAATGGAAAATCTCTAAAACAGATTTCTATGATGAATGGAAACTTTGCAAAACAACCACGTTCAATTGCTTTTTATGGTTCTAATGCTTTTGTTACTTGTTTTGATGGATACGTTGATGTTATAGATACAACAAGTTTATTAATTACAAAAAGAATAAAGGTAGGTTCAAATCCAGAAGGATTAACTGTTTCTAATTCAAAATTATATGTTTCTAATTCTGGAGGGTTAAATACTTCTAAAGTTGATTCAACAGTTTCTGTAATTAATTTAATTTCATTAGAAGAAAATGAAAAAATAACAGTTGGAAAAAATCCAGGGTCAATTTTAACTGATTCAAAAGGAAATGTTTATGTAATTGCACGAGGAGATTATTCAGGTATTACTTCTCGAATGATACGAATCAATTCAGTTTCTGATAAAGTTGAAACTATTTTTCCATTTGAAATTTCTGGAATGGAAAACATGGAAGATAATTTAGTGTTAATTTATAAATCGAATGGAAGTTCAGTAAGTAAAATTGGAATTTTTGACCCTATAAAGGAGGTTTTTTCGACTCCTGAATTGATTAGTTCAACGAATTTTACGACTTTATATGGTGTTCAATATAGAGCATCAAATAATAAATTATATTGCTTTGATGCAATGAGTTATACGAATTCGGGTTATGTAAAAGTGTTTTCATCTACCGGAATTTTTGAAACGAGTTACCACGTAGGATTAAATCCGAGTAAATTAATTTTTTATGAATAAAATGAAGAAAATTATTAAATCTATTTTCATTTTAGGACTTTTAATAATAAGCTTTAAAGCTAATTCTCAAACATTTGCACCAGCACCTGGTAATATTGGAACTTCAGCAATTAAAAAAGATTCTTCTATTATAGTTGGATGGGCAAATGGCATAGAATTGAAAAGGGGTTTAATGAATAAATCAAATCCTTCAGCAGGTTATGCTTCTTTTGGAGATAAATTAGATGCTATAAATTCATCTGAAAAAACTACAAATGGAGTTGTTTCTATAGGAGATTCAGGTGTTGCTATTCTTACATTTGATAGGCCTATAAAAAATGAATCAGGCCTAGATTTTGCAGTTTTTGAGAATGGTTTCGTAGATGATTTTATTGAACTAGCATTTGTTGAAGTAAGTTCTGATGGATTACATTTTTTTAGATTTCCTGCTATTAGTGAAGCTCCAATTATCAATCAAATAGGTCCGTTTAGTATGTCAGATTGCCGTTATTTTAACAATTTAGCAGGAAAATACAGAATTGGTTACGGAACACCTTTCGATTTAGAAGAATTATCAGGAATAAATGGATTGGATGTTTCAAAGATTACGCATGTTAAATTGATTGATGTAATCGGAAGTATCGATCCGAATTTTGGTTCAGTTGATAGTCATGGTACATTAATAAATGATTTATTCCCTACCGAATTTCCTTCAGGAGGATTTGATTTGGATGCCGTTGGAGTTATTAATCAAGGACCTTTAGGGGTGAAAGAAATAGATTTATCTTTTTCAATTTATCCTAATCCTGCTAAAGCTAATTTGACAATCAATATCAATCAACCTTCACAATTAATAATTTTAGATGTAATTGGAAATGAGATACTTCGAAAAGATATAGAGGGGGCTGAAGTTCTTGATATTTCTGAGTTTAATTCGCCCATTTTGTTCATAGAGCTTTCTAATAAAGATTTATTTAAAGTTGAAAAAATTATTCTTTTAAAATAGTTCTATTTAGTTCATATTGAGATTATAAATAGTTACTTTGGTTTGAATAATACAACAATTCAAAAATATGGAAGAATTATCTGCTAATTATTGGAATAAACGATATGTAAATTCAGAGAATGGTTGGGATTTAGGTGCTATTTCTCTACCTATTAAAGAATATATAGATCAATTGACAGATACTTCCATTTCAATTCTTATTCCTGGATGTGGGAATGGATATGAAGGAGAATATTTAATTGAAAAAGGCTTTCAAAATGTATATTTATTAGATTTTGCCGAAGAACCTCTTTTGAATTTTAAAAATAATAATCCCAATTTTCCTGTTGAAAATTTGATAAATGAAGATTTTTTTAAACACCAAGGAAATTATGATTTAATTATTGAACAAACATTGTTTTGTGCAATCGATCCTAAATTAAGGATGAATTATGCCAAAAAGATAAGTGAATTATTAACTCCAAAAGGTAAATTAATAGGTTTGTTATTTAACCGAGAATTTCAGTCAGGTCCGCCTTTTGGAGGTTCTAAAAATGAATATTTAAGTTATTTTAATCCTTATTTTAAGTATGTTAAAATGGAAGATTGCTATAATTCAATAGAGCCAAGAAAAGGTACTGAATTATTTATAACGATTCAATTCTAATAACAAAGTTTGGTACTTTCGTCAAGAATTGTTTTTATTCTGGCTGAATTAATTCCTGCTTTTACGAGTAACTTTTGATGATTTTCAATGTCTTTGGCTAAAATAATTTCTTTTTCAAGTAGCCATTTTTTTTCTTCATCTGATAAAGTTGTTAAGCAAGTAAGTGGATATAGTCCTGTTTTGTCGATAATATCTTTTAATGAGTTATTAAAAGGGTGATCCCATCCTAACATTTCGATATTTTTACATTTCCCAAACGCTAATGCATCATCAGTAAATCTAGAATTTGTTACAATCCAACCTTTAAAGTTTGTAAATGGTTTTTGTAATACATTATTGTCTAAAAGATCTTGAAATCTTGAATTGATATATAATGGTATTTTTACATCAATTGAAACCCCAGCAATATTTTTGTATTTACATTCCATTAACATAAATGAAGTTTCTTTTTTACAGATGATATCAATTTCATGAGAAACACATTTACCATTTAAAATTATTCCTACTTCTGTTTTATAACCATCAATTTTGAATAATTCACTGATGTATCTTTCGAATGGAAAACCAGAAGGTCCTAATTCCATTAATCCTCGTTTCAAATTATACCGAGAAGCAATATGAGGAGCGTGTTTTTTTAACATTCGAAAAGCCATACTGTAAATTTTTTTGGTGCTTATCCCTTGGTAAATTTTATTTTGTAAAACGTTGACTATTCTATCCGCTTCTTCTGTTGTAGCTTTCGATTTTATAAGAGAGTTTCGCAATTTGTGAAATGAAAACAATTCTTCTTCACCTGATGCCTTTTTAACTGTAATATTTTCGTTTTTAAACATAGTTTAATTTTTAAAACTTTTATAATTTAAACTCATCATTTATTTCCGGAACTAAAACCTCAACTCCAATTTCATCCTTAATTTTAACCCTAAAAGAATTTAACGATTGTGATTCACCGTGTACCAAGAATATTTTTTTAGGTTTTTTCTTAATTTTTTTCATCCATTCTAACATTTCAGATTGATCAGCGTGGCCAGACATTGTATCAGTATTGGCTACTTTAGCTTTAATTTGATAGTATTTTCCGTGAATTTTTAATTCTGTTAATCCTTCTCTCAATGCCCTTCCTCGAGTTCCTTCTGCTTGATAACCAACTATAAGAATTGTATTTTTCGGATCTTTTCCGTATTCTGTCATATAGCTTAGAATTCGACCTCCAGTTAACATTCCACTTGCGGCAATTATTATTTTATTTTTAGTATCCTTTAACAATTTTAAAGTGTCATTATAGTCTCTAATTATGGTAATATTTTTAGAAATTAATTTTGCTTCTGTTGGTGTTAATTTATGCCAGTTTGGATAGTTTAGAAAAATATCAGTTGTACCAGCGGCCATAGGACTATCTAAATAAATTGGAACATTCGGAATTCTTTTTGATTCTCTCAAAACATTCAATAAGTACATAATATCTTGCGCTCTTTCAACAGCAAAACTTGGTATTAATAGACTTCCTTTGTTTTTTAAAGTTTCCAGAATTATTTTTTCTAAATCGTCTATTGGTAGTCTGTTAGGATGAATTCTATCTCCATAAGTTGATTCCATAATCAGATAATCGGCTTCTTTAATAATTGATGGTGGTTCTAATAATTCATTTTTTTGACGTCCCATATCTCCAGAAAAAACTATTTTCTCTCCGAAACACAAAATTTCGATGAAAGCCGAACCTAAAATATGCCCATTTTTTAAAAATCGAAATGATACATTTTCAGAAAGTTTGTTCCATTCAAGATCTTTTCGAGTTTCAAATTGTTTTAGCGCTATTTCTACATCTTTTTCAGTATACAATGGCTTTGCAGGAGAATGTTTGGTATAACCTTCTTCATTTGCTTTTCTAGCTTCTTCCTCCTGAATTTTAGCACTATCTCTCAATATTATTTCAACTAAATCTCTTGAGGGCGGTGTCATTATTATTTTACCTTTAAATCCGTTTTTTACAATTAAAGGTATGTATCCACAATGATCTAAATGAGAGTGAGTTAGTAAAATTACATCGATTTCTTTCTCATTAAAAGAGAGTTTGTCCCAATTTTTTAATCTCAATGATTTTAATCCTTGAAATAAACCGCAATCAATAAGGATATTTAGTTCGGAAGTTTTTAATAAATGTTTAGACCCTGTAACAGTTCCCGCTGCACCTAAAAATTGAATTGAAGTTTTAGTTTTAGTTTTAGTTTTAGTCATTTTCTATGATTTTGATGAAGTTAAGTGGATATTGACTAAGTAGCTATGATATCCATCAGGATTAAATTTGTTTATCTTTGTTTAGTGGATTAATTACTAAAAAGTTGAGGATAAAACTATAATTTATGAAAATTGAAATTATAAAAAAACACCAACAAAAGGAAACAGTTTGGTCGGGTGGTAAAACAAATCAAATTTATATTCACCCATTTGATTCAACACTTCAAGATCGTGATTTTGATTTTAGAATTAGTTCAGCAATAATAGAAGTTGAAGTGTCTGAATTCACTTCTTTTAATGGTTATGATAGAGCATTAATGGTCTTGAATGGTGAATTAGAAATTTTTCACGAAGATCATTATTCAAAAAAGTTAAAGCAATATGAAGTTGATTATTTTTCAGGCGATTGGAAAACAACCTCGAATGGGAAAATAACTGATTTCAATTTAATTTTCAAACGTGGACTTAAAGGAGAATTGAATTATTTGACTTTAAATGAAGATCAAATTATTTCAAAAGATGTTTCAAATCTTCCAAATAGAGTAGGGTATTTTGTAATTTCAGGAGAATTAAAAGTTGGAATAAATAATTCAGAATACAACGTTCAAATAGGGGAGTTGTTGATGATTGAAAAAAGCAATAATCTTTCTGAAAAGTTAATTTATTTTGATGGTAATTGTGAGGTTGTTGAATTATTTATTTTTAATGTTTGATTATCAATTAAAAATCAATAATCAAACATCAAAAATTTTAAGTATTACATTTGAGGCATTCCGCCACCCATTCCTTGCATTTGTTTCATCATCTGAGCCATTCCTTTTGGATTACTCATCATTTTCATCATTTTCTTTGTGTCTTCGAATTGTTTCATAAGCTTATTTACTTCTTGAATATTCGTTCCA
>CANCQX010000101.1 GCA_947380375.1 Flavobacteriales bacterium | reverse complement strand
TAACTTTGAATACTAAAGCATTCGTTTTGTGAGTCGGTTTTTTATTCTATTTGTTCTTATTTTCCTTACTACTTTTCAAATAAGTGGTCAAGTTGATATTTTGACAAAAAGTAAAAATCAATCTCCAACTTTTCATTTTAAAGCACATCCTAATCAAAAATATGGATTTGATGCTTGTGAATTTAATGAATGGAAAGATGACTACCAACCATTTCAATCCAATGGAATTTACCCTGTTTATTCTTCTCATAAGTCAGTCGATTTTAAAGATCGTGATCGTGTGCTTTTAGTTTTTAAAGGTGTTAAAAGAATTAATTTAAAGAATTTAAAAATAACAATTCGCAATCAAAATGTAGCTTTCACAAAAATTGATGATTCTACATTTACAGTTGGTTTACCACCAAAAGAATCAGATTATTTAGTCAAGGCTTTTTGGAAAGATGAAGTCGTAGCCAAATTGTTTGTTCAAGTAAAAAAACAAGTTCGTGAAAAAATTCGACTCATTCCGTTAAACGATTTTCAATTTTCAGGAACTAAAATCCAAGAAAATATTAATTCAGTTTATAAACAAGCGAATATTCAATTTGAAGTTGAAATAGAAAAACCATTTCTTTCAAAAGTATTTGAGCCACAAACAGTTTTTAGTAATCCATTAAATAATCACAATGAGTATTCTGGTCAAATGCGATTGCTACGTGATTTGTATTTTGAGGAACATCCCAAAATAGATAAAAATGCTTACTTGATATTTGTAATTAATGGATTTACTGACTCATTATTGAATGGGTTTATGGTAAAAAACAAATCAATAGGTTTTATCAAGCACCAACAAAACATAGATTCTTTCTCCTTATTTCTTGCCCAAAATTTAGGATTTGGAGCTGGGACTTTGGATTATTCGTGGGAGAATAAAGGTCCAAAAATGGGAAGTACTTTCAATTTAATGGATACAACATTTGGAAAACATTTAGCTTATTTTCAATGGAATAGTCTTCATAAAATGCCTAATTATTACTCCTGCTATGACAATGAAGAAAATATTAAAACCAATAATGGAACCGTTGCTTATTATTTTTGGGAAGAAAATAAAAAGGGAAATATATATTTCAAAAACAACTCCGTATTAGATGCAGTTAAACGCCCATTTAAATACAATTTTCTTTCCTATAGATTCAAAGTAAAATATTTATTACTTCGCCCATTTTATAAATTAGGGGATTATTTTGTCTCAATTTTAGATTTAATTTTAATTGTAATTGTATTATTCTTACTATGGTTTATCAGAAGGAAATTAAAACAATTTTGGGTTAGAAAAAAATTACGTTTTAAAATCATCCGTAGAATATTATTTTTTTCAATTCTATGCTTCATCGCATTTGAAACCTATGAAAATTATTGGGTTACCAATCGAATTTTATATTATTTCAAACAAATTTCAGGCCCATTAAAAGAATTGGATAATCTCCCTTATTCAATTTCACAAGAACAATTAGTAAAAGATGAAAAATTATTACACCAAGAAGTTCCAACTGTTTGTTCGGAGATATTAATCAAACGTAAAAAATCTTGGTATGTCAAAAAACGTTCGAAAGTATTGTATTTCATCGTAACAATGGACCAAAACAATAAAATTGAAAAAATAAGATATGATTTAAGTAGCGATTCAATTCATTTAAAAACAATTAATTACCACCAAAAAGCCTCTAGTCATTATATTGTTTTTACATATAAAAAAACAGGAAAATCAGCTGAACGCCAAGAAATTTACAATCATTTAGGTATTGAATTAAGTTCAAAATTTAAAAATGAAAATCCCTCTAAACGAATCTTAGTTTTCGTAAATGGTTACCGTCCAACTTCAATAGGCAGAACTTTCGAAGAAAACTTTAGTGATGTTCAAAACAATGGGTTTGAATATTCTAATTCTAAAAATTATATATATGATTTTGATCGTTTTGATTATTGGAGACCTTGGCGAGAGATAAATTTATTATTTCAAAAGCGTTTAAATCCAAATGAAACGTATTATGCAGATGGCCATTTCTCTGTAGAAACATCAAATTATCGTTCTTTGTTAAATTTTTCAAGTATTTCATCTTTGTATCCAAAGCGATGTAAAAACCCAAAAAAACATATTTGTCATAAGATACAAGACGCTACATTTAAGCAATTCATTTTTAATCAATCAAAAACGATTAATCAATTAAAAATGAGACCAAATAAAAAAGGCTTCAATTTGAGAAAATACAAGGGGCGAATAGCTGGAAAGAATTTACTTCAAATTGTAAATGAAATACCTAATTTTTCCAAAAATGACACCCTATATATTGTTGCACATAGTATGGGATTTGCTTATTCTCAAGGAATTGTAGAAGAGTTAAGAGGTAAAATAAATTTTGGAGGATATTATATTATTGCCCCAGAAAATGGTGAAAGTGGTAAAGTTGACCCTTCTGAATGGAAAGAGATTTGGCAGTATGGAAGTAATTTTGATCAAAAAAAACACGACGCACCTTGTTTACAAGATGGTATTGCACCTCAAAGAATAATACCAGGATTACCTAAAAACAATAGAATCTTTATTCCTGAAAAATTATACCGATGTAAAGGGTATTTTGACTCACATTTTATCGGTTATTATACCTGGGTTTTAGATTTAAAGCAAGATGAACCAGGTTTTATAACTAAAAAATAATTGATTTTATAGTAGAATCTAATTGCAATATTCTATTGAATTTTACAAGACTAATAATATGTCTAAAAGTCTTTTGCGTTTAAAGAAAATTATCTAATAATATTTTATAACTTTGTACTCTTTTTGAATATTTTTTTATCAAATAATACAACAGTTTTATGACAAAAATGAAACTTTCTGAGTTTAGTTTTGACTTACCAGAAGAACTTATTGCAGAATATCCAGCAGAAAACCGTGACGAAGCACGATTGATGGTTATTCACCGTGAAACAGGAAAAATCGAACATAAATTATTTAAAGACATCATCAATTATTTTTCTGAAGGTGATGTTATGATTCGTAACAATACAAAAGTTTTTCCTGCACGTATGTATGGAAATAAAGAAAAAACAGGTGCTAAAATCGAGGTTTTTTTACTTCGTGAATTAAATAGAGAGAGTTTACTTTGGGATGTACTTGTTGATCCAGCTAGAAAAATTCGTATCGGTAATAAATTATATTTCGGCGAAGATGATTCTTTAGTAGCGGAGGTTATTGATAACACAACATCTCGTGGTCGAACTTTACGTTTTTTGTTTGATGGTTCTTACGAAGAATTCAAAGCTAAAATAACTGAATTAGGAGAAACTCCAATTCCAAAATATATTAAGAGAAAAGTAGAAGATTCTGACGAAGAAAGATATCAAACTATTTTTGCTTCTGAAGAAGGTGCTGTAGCTGCTCCAACTGCAGGTTTGCATTTCTCACGTCAATTACTTAAACGTTTGGAATTAAAAGGTGTTAATTTTGCAGAAGTTACTTTACACATTGGTTTAGGTACTTTTCGACCAGTTGAAGTAGAAGATCTCACAAAACATAAGATGGATTCTGAGCAAATGAGAATTTCAAAAGAATGTTCTGAAATTGTAAATGAAGCGAAGCGTTCGAAAAAACGTGTTTGTGCTATCGGAACAACTTGTATGAGAGCAATTGAAACTTCAGTATCTACAGATGGGATGTTAAATCCTTTTGATGGTTGGACGAATAAATTTATTTTTCCTCCATACGATTTCAGTATTGCAAACTGTATGGTTACCAATTTTCATACTCCGTTATCGACATTGTTAATGATGATTTCATCTTTTTGTGGACACGATTTAATGGTTGAAGCCTATAGACAAGCAGTAGAGGAAAAATATAGATTTTATTCTTACGGTGATGCAATGTTGATTTTATAAGGTTAAGATTTAGACTGAGGTTAAGGCTGAGATGATGGTCGAAGCTAAGGATGAAGTTGAGATTAAACATAATTAATAGAAGAGGTTGTCTAAATTAGGCGCCTCTTTTTTTAATAAATATTTTTTCAAAAAAGATATTCAACATCAAGCATTCATCATCAATAATTAATTGATTACATTTGCAAATAATTTTAAAAAGAAATACTTCCAATAATATATGTCATCAGGAAATAAAATAAAATCATATATACTTTTCACGAAATTTCGTTTATCTGCGTTAGTGATTGTTTCAGCACTTTCAGGTTATTTATTTGCTGGTGGAAATGATGGTTATGAAATATTTTTACTTCTTGTAGGTGGTTTATTGGTTACAGCTGCATCGAATGGTTCCAATCAGATTTGGGAACGCGATTTAGATAAGTTAATGAAACGTACTGAAAAGAGACCATTACCTGAAGGGAATATGTCTTTAAAAGAAGCTTATACAATTGTAATTGTATGTTTACTTGTAGGTACATTTATGTTGTATAAAATTAATTTCTATTCAGCTTTATTAGGTGTAGGAGCATATATTTGTTATGTATTTTTTTACACACCTTTAAAAAGAGTAACTCCTTGGGCTGTTTTTGTCGGAGCATTTCCTGGAGCTATTCCTCCAATGTTAGGTGCTGTTGCTGCTTCAGGTAAATTTGATTTAGTTGCCGGAGTATTATTTTTTGTTCAGTTTATATGGCAATTCCCTCATTTTTGGGCAATTGCTTGGGTTGTTTTTGATGATTATAAAGCAGGTGGATTTGCATTATTACCTTCAAAATTAGGGAAATCTAAAAATTCTGCATTCCAAATAGCTATTTATTCTTTTGTACTTATTCCATTTAGTTTATTACCTTGGTTATTGGGTTGGACAGGAGTTACTTCTTTAGTTATAGCAACATTAATTGGCTTATTATTTTTCTTACAATCTTATAAATTATTGATGACTTGTGATGATAAAGATGCTCGTAAACTAATGTTTGCTTCGTTTTTCTATTTGCCAATTATTCAATTTTTATATGTATTCGATAAAATTGAAGGAGTAATTCCAAAATAAAATACAATGAAGAAAGATTTCAATGAAGAAATTGCTCCTGATGTAAAGGAGAAAATGAAAAAAAACCTTGTATATATTGGTATTTTCAGTGTATTTATGGTTTTTGCCGGTTTGACATCCGGATATATTGTTTCAATGGGAGATTCTTTTTGGGTTAAATTTCCATTTCCATCTGCTTTTTGGATAAGTACGGCTATTATAATTTCGAGTAGTATTTGTATTCAGTTAGCAATTAGTTTTGCGAAGAAACAAAAACAATCTCTTTCTAAAGTATTTGTTGTTCTGACTTTTGTTTTTGGTTGTTTATTCGTCTATTTTCAGTTTAAAGGTTATGGACAATTAAATGATAATGGAAGTCATTTTAGAGGTGATCTAATGGTTGTTGAAGGAAGGTACGGAAGTGCTGGAGATGAAGGAAGATATTACGGTTACTATGAAATCAAATACAACGGTAATTTTATTGGAATCGATGGAAATGATTATTTGTTGAATGGAAAAAAATTATCTGATTCTCAATTTTCAAAAGTTCAAAATTTTATGTCACAATTTGAAAAAGTTGAGTTTAAAAAAGACTTGGTTGTGAAAAATTACGGAAAAGAATTTAGCCTTTATTATAAGCAACAACCTGTTGAATTGATAAATGGTAAATTATCACTTCCAGATAGTACTAATCTAGAATTTGTTGATTTATCAAGGTTGAAAAGTTTAGCAATTAATATCGGTGATGGCAGAGGAGACTTCTTTATGAAAGGAAAAATTGGTAAAGATTTTCATGTTTATTTTAAAGGAAAAGAATTGGATTATAAAAACCGCGAATGGTATAAAGGAAATAGAAGGTTAGATGATTATTTACAAACAAAACCTCTAGAATCTCCAGACACTGCATCTTCGTATTTATTTTTAATAACTTGGCTTCACCTTGGACATATTATTTTTACTTTATTTTACATGGGTAAAATGACAATTTATTCTGTTTCAGGAAAATTTACGGATGATTTTAAATTAAGTCTAAAATTAGGCGCAATATTTTGGCACTTTTTAGGTGTGCTTTGGATTTATTTAATTGTATTTTTACTTTATATTCACTAATGAAACTTAATTAGATTGATTATAAATAAATTTTATTTATTAAGTTAATACTCAATATTTCAATTAATTATAAATTAAACAACTTGTATTTATGTTTTTATTTTGAAAAATATAGAATTTTTATAAGTACAATTATTATATTTTTTACTTTTTATTCATTAAACTTGCACAAAATTTATTACAATGGCTGAACACGCTGAAAAACAAATTGACACTAAAACTTTATGGGGAGGGAAAATTTCTCCATTCAGTACAAGTTACGGAAAGTTAATGATGTGGTTCTTTCTTGTGTCAGATGCACTGACATTTGGAGGTTTACTAATCGCTTATGGTTTCACACGTTTCAATGCACAAGCTGCTTGGCCGATAGGTGAAGAAACGTTTAACTCATTGCCATTTTTAGGTCATGGTTATCCATTGATTTATGTTGCTTTGATGACATTTATACTTATTGTTTCTTCGGTAACAATGGTATTAGCTGTAGAAGCTGGTCATAGAATGGATAGAAAAGGAGTTACTAAATGGATGATTGCTACAATTATCGGAGGTTTCTTCTTTGTTGGTTCTCAAGCTTGGGAATGGAGCCATTTCATTCACGGTTCTGAATTCGGTAAAGTAGAGTTATCTGACGGATCTCAAGCAATTGTTAAAGGTCATTTTGGAGAGTTGCAAAACTTCACTGTAGTTGAGGCTGGAAAACACCATAAAAAAGGAGCAGTTATTAAAGATGAATTCGAAGGTGATTTAATGCATCAGTTTCAACATGCAGTTGAGAAAGGACATATAGAAAACGGAATTATTAAATTGCACGATGGATCTTTAGCTAAAGTTAATAAAGCTGCTGATCATGATATGGTTTTGGTTATCAAAGAAGATGGTAAGTACCGTCAAACAGGTCAAAAAATAACAGGAGCAGAAGCTAGTAAATTATATTATGAGTCAATTAATTCTGGTAAACCTCACAAAGTAATTTATGGTGCTAATCTTAAGCAAAATGAATATGGTCCTCAACAATATGGTCAATTCTTTTTCTTTATAACTGGTTTCCATGGTTTTCACGTATTTTCTGGAGTATGTTTTAACATCATTATTTTATTAGGTGTATTAAAAGGTACGTATCACAAAAGAGGTCATTATGAGATGGTTGAAAAAACAGGATTGTACTGGCATTTTGTCGATTTAGTTTGGGTATTCGTATTTACCTTCTTCTATCTTGTTTAATTAATTTTTTAAAAAAAATCTATCATGGAAAGAGATGATATTATAGAATATTCGTTAGATGCTCACCATAGTGAAGCGGAGGGTGTTAGTTTAAGAAAAAAAATATGGCAAGTAACTGCTTTGCTTACTGTTATTACTACTGTTGAGGTTGTATTAGGTTCTCTAATTAAACAAAGTAGTCCTAGTTGGCCAATCGTTAAAATATTGTTTATCCTATTAACTTTAGTGAAAGCTGGTTATATAGTTTTAAGCTTTATGCATTTAGGTCACGAAAGAAAATCATTGAAATATGTGATTCTTATACCTTACATTATTTTCATACTTTATTTAATTTTCATTTGCTTAACAGAATCTATTGCTGTTGGAGCTGCTTGGGAAAAATACGGAGCTTAATAATTCATTCTAGTAATGGCAAATAAAATTAATGCCGGTAAAAATAAAATTGTAGCAATACTTATTTTACTTTTACCGGCTTTTTTGTTGGTATTCCTATCAACAAGAGGCTGTGAGCATAAGTTTAAAGAATTACCAGATTATGGTAAGGCTGTAGACTATCATTTTGTAGATGGACTTGGAAAGTCATATACATCTAAAGATTTTAAAGACAAAGTTGTTGTAATTACAACCTTACAACAAACATGTCCTGATAGTTGTGCTATTTCTATGTGGCATATTGATCAAGCAATTTATCAGCATATTCGTAAGAATAAGAAAAAATTAAAACAAGTTAAATTAATTTCTTTTGTAACAGATGGAAATGGTAAACCATTAAAAGATTTGTCATTTTTAGCTGAATCAATGAAAGACAATGTTGAAGGATACGATCCTTCAATTTGGTATTTAGCAAAAGGAGATGCTAAAAAAGTATACGATTTCAAATACAATAAGCAATCATTACTAAAAAAAGGAAAAGAATTTTTTGGAGGTGAAGCTTTTATGGAATTGATGCTTCTATTAGATAAACAAAATCATTTGAGAATGGTCAATAGAGGTACTTCTGAAGGAACAATTAGAAGAATGTATCAACATATAGCACTTCTTCAAAAACAATACGATAAGGCTTTGAAAAAAGCAAATATGGCAAAAAAATGAAAATAGTATTTTCAATTACTTTACTAATCGTTTTATTTTCTTGTAAAAATTCTGATAATAAAGTCAGAGTTTTACCTATGGTTGGCAATTTTGATATTGTTTACTCAATGGTTGATGGAAAAGAAGTAGCTGATACTATTTTCCCTAAAATGGTTGATTTCTCCTACTTAAATCAAGATTCAATTCTAATCAAATCTACGGATATGAAAGGGAAAATTTGGATTGCTGATTTTATGTTTACAAGTTGCCCAACGATTTGTCCTAAAATGACGGAACAAATGAAAAGACTAAGTGGAATGACAAAAGATTTAGAAGACCAAATTCAATTTATGTCTTTTTCGATAAATCCAAAATACGATACTCCTTCACAATTAAAAAAATACTTTAAAGCTCATAAAATAACAACTAGTAATTGGTATTTCTTCACTGGAAATGAAGCTAAAACGCATGACTTAGGAATTAATAACTTTCAAATATTTGCTGGCCAAGATGCTTCTGCTGCTGGTGGATATGCTCATACTGCTGCATTTGCTTTGGTAGATAAAGAAGGTTATGTGAGGGGAGTTTATATGGGAACTGATCCCAAAGAAGTAAATAAATTAGAAAAAGATATACGTAAATTATTAAAGTATGAATACTCAGTTAACTGATCCGAAAAAATTAAAAACAGCTAAAATTGCAATTTACTCAGCTTCAATTGCTATTCCATTAGTTGTTGCAATTCTATTTGGTGTAAAAATAAAAGGTGTGAATTTGAATTTCTTGCCTGAATTTTATGCAACTATTAATGGTATAACGGCTTTCTTTTTGGTATTAGCATTATTAGCTATTAAAAGAAAAAACCAAGTTGCACATAGACGTTATATTCGTCTTTCATTATTATTGTCGTTGGTGTTTTTAGTATGTTATGTCGCTTACCATATGACAAGTGATCCGACAACTTATGGAGGAAACTTTAGTGGGTTATATTACACTTTACTAATTTCTCATATTTTATTGAGTATTATAGTAGTTCCAATTGTACTTTTCACTTATCTTTTTGCTTGGCAAGGTGATTTTGTTAGACATAAAAAATGGACACGTTTCGCTTGGCCTATTTGGTTTTATGTTGCAGTAACAGGTGTTATCGTTTATTGGATGATATCTCCATATTACGAGTTTGTTTCCTGATTTTAAATTTATTTTCTCTAAACAATGATTAGCTACAATCCTAAAAGTTGGTTGCACATGATTTTCGCTCTTCAAAAGAGTGATACATTAAGAATGCTTTGGAAAGAGATAATTTATATCGGAGCATTTACACTAATCATTGCCTTTGTTGTTTTACATTTTTTTCCTAATGCTGTAATTCTTGAAAAACTAATTACAGTTTATTCATTGGTTGGTTTTGTTATTTCTTTATTGCTAATTTTTAGAACGAATACCGCTTATGATAGATGGTGGGAGGGAAGAAAGAAATGGGGTGAAATGGTAAATGATACACGAAATTTATCAGTTAAATTAGCTTCAATTATTTCAACTCAAGAAGACCGAGATTTCTTTGTAAGAATGATTCCAAACTTTGTTTTTTCGGCTAAAGAACACCTTAGAAGTGGTGTTAATTTTGAAGAACTAGAATTATTACCTTCTGAAAATGAGTTTATTCAACAAAAAGTTCATCAACCTCTAGCAATTTCTCAATTAATTTACAAACGTCTAATTGATTTAAAAAATAAAGGAATTATTTCTGAACAAGAGTTTATCATTTTAGATAAAAACTGTAATAAATTTATGGATAGTTTAGGAGCTTGTGAGCGTATTAGAAATACACCTATTCCTTTTTCATATAGTTTATTTATTAAGAAATTTATCTTTATTTATGTTACCACTTTACCATTAGCATTTGTAACTATTTTCGGATATTTTGCTGCCTTAATTGCAACTTTTATATTTTATGTTCTAGTAAGTATTGAAGTTTTAGCTGAAGAAATAGAAGATCCTTTTGGAAAAGATGATAACGACTTACCAACAGATCTATTATGTGATAGAATAAGAAGTACTACTAAAGAAGTTTTTGGTTAAAAATTGTATTTTACTTTTTCAGAGCTTCAATAATCTCTTCATTCTTAAATCCTCTCCCATTCAAAAACCTAACAAATCCTTTTAATTTCAACTTGACTTCTTTTGGATCCCAATCGGATAATCCTTCCCATTTAACGTGAGCTAAAAATTTAGTCGTTGCGTGGGCTGCGCTAATATCCTCAAATCGAGTATAATTGGTGAAATTATTTATATGATTGATAAATAAAGTCGCAACACGTATATGACCGTTAATAACACCTACAGAATGTTGTTGATCCGTTAAATGAATTCTAAAATCGTCTAATTGTTGAAGTAAAATTGCGTGAAAATCATCTTTCATTCTACTTATTTTTTAGCTTGATGATAATCAAAAATACTATCCCATAATTCATCCACTCTCTCAAGTGCTTTGTCCAACGATAAAACCACCCATTTTCCATTAACTTCAGAACCTAATCCGATATTCTTCAATTTATAAAGCGCATCTTCAACATCAAAATCCAACTGAATTTGAAATTCTGTTTGAAACCAATTTTCGATTTTAGTATCTAACTCTTCAGAAGTAAGAGGTTCTTTGCTTTGACTTAAAAAAGCATACGCTAATATGGTTTCCTTTAACTCTTCTTCTTCCGAAGTATCAATCAACATTGGGAAAACACCACTATTATTTCCAATGTTCTTAAAATATAAGCTATCTGTAAGCATTTTCGAGAATTTGATCTTCTTACTGACGTAATTATTGTATTGTCTAAAAAGATATGCTCCTAAAATTCCTAATGCTATCGACCCTTGAATTAAAGATGCTTTACTATTGCTAATATTTAAAACTTCTCCCGATTTATAAGCAGCATACATCGTCACCAATGCCGGGATTACTTTTGCACTTAACAAAGAAATACCCCCTGCTAAACCTGGAATCCAAAGTAATAATTTATCTTTTAACGACATTTTCGGAACAGCATTCGGAAAAATTGTTTCTAAATCGTTCTTTGGTACTTTCTTGAATAATTTAATAATCGAACATCCAGGAGTAAAAGGTAAATTTTCAAATGAACCTTTGTGTTTTTTAAAATGAGCCGCATCCTTGTAATTGATG